>JAHITH010000051.1 GCA_018817845.1 Patescibacteria group bacterium | reverse complement strand
TGATTGAATAAGTGAATTTATTGAATTTATATCACTTAAGTCTGCTTCAAATACAACTGCTTTACCTCCAATATCTCCAATTAATTTTTTTGTTTCTTCAAGTTTGTCTTTTCTTCTTGCAACTAAAATAACAGTAGCACCTTTCTTACCAAGTTCGATAGCAATAGCTTTACCTATTCCCGTAGAAGCCCCTGTTACAACGGCGTGTTTATTTTCCATATGTTAATTAAATTTCCTCCACTTACCCTCTGAAACAACAGTCATTTTATTATCTCTCACTACTACCGCGGAATTATCATCAATTGCATAAACTGGTTCTTTTAAATCTTTTGATGCTTCTTCCAAGTTCTCTTCACGAATTTTTGGAAAATAGTCAGAATTTAAATGTGGGATAATTTGGAGATTAACTAAGCCCATACCTTTCTTAATTTTTAATTCGTATTTTTCATCAAACAAGTTTTGTACAGAGTTAAAGATTGTTGGGCCTACGATACAACTTCCTGCACTGACACCTGCATATACTCTAGTTTTAATAAGTTCGGGTAAGATTTTACTTAATCCAGATTTATTAAACCAATGCATCAAATGAAAAGTGTTTCCTCCTCCTACAAATATAACATTTGATTCTTTAATTCTAGGTAACCAAATTGTTTTCTCTATAGAAGAAATATCAACTATGTCTATGCATCCATATCCTTCTTTTTTAAGATTGATGTAGTCGTCTATAAGCCATCCCTTATCCCCTTCTTCTACATTTGCAGCGGTTGGAATATAAGCTATATGGATTTTTTCTTTAGGTAAACTAACTAAATCATTAAAAGCTTTAACAATTGATTTATTATATAACCCAGCTGATGTTAATAGGAGTTTCATTCAACTGGACTCCAATTTTTGATATTAGACATAAGTGATTTGCATTCTTCTCTTAAGATACCACCTACAACCTCAAGATTCTTAA
This sequence comes from Patescibacteria group bacterium, assembly GCA_018817845.1. Lineage (GTDB taxonomy): Bacteria > Patescibacteriota > Microgenomatia > UBA1400 > MFAQ01 > JAHITH01. The sequence continues at coordinate 6,759 of JAHITH010000051.1, read as the reverse complement.
ATCTTTTAGCGTGTTCTTCAGCATGATAATCAGAAAGTTCGTAAGGATTATCTGGCGTATCTTCTTTGTAGGCTCCAAATACTATCTTTGATAGATTACACCATCCTGCACAACCAAGACATAGTGAACATGATTCTAGAGTTGAATACAGTGTGTACCCTGTTAAATTTATTGCTTGAAGTTTATGACAAGCTTTTCTCATACATTCTGTTTCTCCGTGTGCAGAAGGGTCTTTTTTAGGCCAAACTAAACTCCAACCTGTTTCAAAAACTTTATCACCCTTTACCAAGACTGCGCCAATTGGAGCACCACCAGCATCAACAGATTTCTTCGCTTCTTCTATAGCCAATTTCATAAAATCTGTATCAGTCATGGTATTTGTTTAGACCACCCTATTTTGAGGTTTTCCCTTTGCTAACGCCTTAATGTTATTTGTAAAAATTTGATATAAATTATCTAGTGCCTCTTTTGTATACCAAGCAAATCCTTTAAAGCCTATTGCAGTCTCTACTTTTGCAAGTGGAGTGTTAACTAAATCTTCACCTTCATATACATATGTATCAACCTGTCCTGATTTTAAGGCTTCAGCCATAGCCTTTTCATCAACTAATTCTCTGTCAACTGTATTTATAATAAATACACCTTTTTTCATTTTAGATAGTTCAGTCTTTCCAATCATGTTATTGTTTTTTTCCTCATGTGTCGTGTGAAGTGATATGGCGTCTGATTCTTTAAAGAGTTGGTTTAACGTAACCATTTTTACACCTTTCATGGTTTTTTTAGTTCTATTGTATGCAATTACCTTCATGCCCATACCTAATGCAAGTTTTGCTGTATCTGTTCCAATACTTCCCAATCCAATTATCCCAAGGGTCTTACCTTTAAGTTCAAATCCTTGTTGTAATACATATTTACCTTTACTTGTCCTTCTATCTGAAATATATATTCTTTTCATTGCACCCAATAAAAATGCAATTGATTGTTCGGCTACAGATTCTTTAGAGTATCCTGGTACATTACAAATAGGAATCTTTCTTTTTTTGGCATATTCTAAATCTACCCAACCAAAAGAAGTTGTCGAAAGACATACCCCTTTTAGATTTGGTAAGGATTCCATAATTTTGGATACTTTTTCTTTAGCTTTTTCAAATCCCCCTAATGGGTCTGGGTCACAGGCAACAATATCAGCTCCTTTAGCCATATCTAATATTTTTTCAATTGGTAATGAATCTCTATTTTTGTATATGAGACACTACCTAACGAGGCCAAATCCTTTTGTTGCCCAGGAGTGAAACTGTCTTTAGGATAAAAAACTACTACTTTCATATTTGAAATATAACACTGGTATAGTCAGTAATCAATAACATTAACTAGGTATATGCTAAATTTAACTTCTTATCATACTTTAATGGGAGATAGTTAGGCGTAAACACTTTCATCTGCCCAAATACACTATAAAATCTAATAAGTTCCTTCCATACGGCCTCGAAGGTGTTCGAGGTAAGTAAACGTGGGGTCACTTTCACAAAAAATGCACTTAATTGTGCATTTTTGTAAAATGATCCCTGTGGATCAAACTCATTTTTCAAAAAAATATTATATTTATGTTTTACGTTCACTGGTAGATAAAACCTATTATGTAGGCTATACGAGCAACATAAATAGAAGAATCAAAGAACACAATAAAGGAAAACATAAATATACAAAGGGACATATTCCCTATGAAGTTGTTTATTCTGAGAGCTTTAAAATCAAGAAAGACGCCAAAGAAGGGGAGTCGTATATTAAAAGATATGGGAATATGACTAGATTTTTGAAAAACAGAGTTCCCCCGAGCAAAGCTCGGGACTAGTCCAGAACCTAGGAGGGTTCAGGGGATTCTCTATGGGGTCACAGAAAGTGAATATATAATGTAATGGTTTGTGTATTATATAAAATAGTTGTTTATGGCAAATTTTTGCTGTTCGATAAATATTCTCTTTAAGTGGAACAAATTATTTTGTTCATAAAAAATTATTAAAGCTTTTTTATATTCAACTTCATTTACACTTCGATATGAAAGTGGGTAATAACCATTTGCAATTAATATTGCATTACTTATCATCCTTGATGTTCTTTTATTCCCGTCGTTAAATGGTTGTAAATATGAAAGCATTGAAAGAAAAATCAATGCTATTTCTGGGACACTTTGCACGTTTTTTGTCTGATTAACTAGTTTTTTTAATGCCTCGTTTATTTGCCATTTATTATCTAAGGGTAGATATTTTGTGCCCGTGATTCCAACTCCAGACTCTCTAACTCCAGTTGTAATTCCTAAATCCCTTACCAACTCTGTATGAATAGCTCTCACGTCAGCAATGTTGATTTCTTTAAAACTATCTTTTTTTGCCAAAATAGTGTCAAATGTATTTTTGTGATTTAAGATCATAATCGCCTCACTTTTATCATGACCTTTAGCCTGTTTCTTGTTTTTAATTAGTTCCTCAGTTTCAAGAAGAGAATATGTGTTTCCTTCAATTTGGGAAGATTTCCAAGATAATTCAATGGTAAACCGTTCCAACTCTCGACGTAGTAAACTTGAGTCTGTCTTTTTAAACTTCTCTTTTAACTTGGTTTTGCCTTGTTCAAACAATTTAAGTTCTTTCGGGGAAAATAGTTCAGATAATTTGTTAACTAATTTAATGTTAAATTTTGGGTATCTAATGTTGCGCATGTCAGATTTTTTAGTAAAATATTGCTCTAAATTAACAGGAATGAGTAACTCTTTTCCTTTTTTTAAGCTGTATTTTACATATTTTCCACCGCCTGATTGTTCTACCCATTCTAACTTAATGAGATGATTAAGATCACGAATTATAGTAATTCGTGATCCTTTGTAGTCTTCCAATGACGTTGCTATCTCTACTCTACTTGATTGAGAATTATTGTAAAGAAACGCCAAGATATTCCTTTGACGGTTGTTTATTTGCGTATCATTCATATATGTTCAGCGTATCATAATGATACGCAAGTGTCAACAACTTGATACAAAAAAATTATTGTTAAACTGAGATTTGACGTAGTCGGCATAAAAAATCGCGCGCAAAAATATCCCGATTGAATCGAGGATTGGCGAACCCCTCCAGAGGCGGGTAGGTAGGGTGTGAGCCGCTAATAGTTTGGCCTAAAATGTATGCGAACTTGTTAGTAACAGCTCACTTGTAAAGTTTGTAGACTCTATAGTTTTCGTCCAGTACTGTCAGCACTTGTATCTTGTATGGATAGAAGCTACTTAATTCATAGTTTGACGGGGAGGTTAGATCGTAATCGGTTTTTGGCCAGAAGGGGAAAAAGTGATAGTAGAGAATTTTGCTTTGACTGGGATTGCTCAAGGTTTCTAAACTGTACTGCCATAAAGTTGATATGTTATAAAATTGATGCCTCAAATCAAAGAGAACATGGGGCAAGTCGCCGATTAAACCTCCGGCTACAAAAAGTAAGGCAGTTTGGAACCGATGTGAAGAATAAAATAAAAGACCAAAAAATAACGGTATTCCCCAAAATAAAAAGGTGTAATCCATGCCTATGCCTAAACCTGTGACCAAACCTAGTACCCCCGCCAACAACAATGAGGGTTTTTTGAGATTTTTAAGAAAAAAATAACTGGTAATTAATCCAAATAGGGGAAAGGGGTGAATAATCCAAATAAATCGGGAGTGAAAAACCATAGAGGAATTAAATAAAAACAAGATTGACCCGAGTAAGGCAATTTCTGGTTTAACAAGTTTCTTAAATAGCCAAACGATTGAAATTATAAAAACGCAAAAGGGCCGCAACTAAGAGAGTGGTGATGAACAAATAGCGTCGCATTCAACTAATTAACGTAAGTAATTTATGCCTTGGCATTTTCATCGCCAAGTAAAACCTGACACGATATATTATTCCACATATAAGGTGCGGAGGTTTTTTCTTCATAATTTGAATCACTAGAGAGGAAGTAGTCGAGTATTTCCTTCATTTCTTTTATTGACTTTTGATATGCCTTACCCACAGAGTTTCCTTTTAAGATCGACGTTACAATCAAATTTGAAGGCTCGAGGAATCTTTTAGCCATTTGATCTTCTAAAGGATGGAAACCTTTATCTTTTTCCATTACAAGAATGAAACTTCCAATGTATCCAACAAATGTCTTGGCCCCCCTATTAACTAATATTCCACCCAATACTGCCCCAGCACTACAACTTCTAGCGTATATGATTCTATCTTTTACCAGCCTTTCATCTGTGTTTTTATCAAGTAAAATCTCATTTTTTTGACCCATGATTGTCGTGAAAGAACCGTGTCCGTTCAAAAAAAGTAAGGATGGGTTGTTCTTTAGAATATAGCTTGTCATGTTTTTTTTATTTGCCTTCTTTGCTTTCAAATCTAGTACCTTTACCATTTTCTTTTTTGCGATTTCGATTACGTGCTCAGACCAGTTATATAAGTAATTAGTTCCCAAATCATGGTTGGGTCTTGTAATTAATAGAGGGTTCATCTTTTGATTATGCTTGAGTTGTGTACAGCTCACCACTACCCATGGCTTTTAAAAACTCCATTTGTATTCTTATTATTTCTTTACCTAAGTTATTATTTTTAGAAACATTATCAATCAAATCTTGTTTTGAAAGTTTCTCTCCTTTCCCCCCAACCACTATTTGCAAATTACCTGATGACGCCCTTATTCTCTCTATAACTATTTTCTTGATATCTTCTTTGATAGATTTCTTATTTTTCATTTTTGATTATTCCTAGTTCAAATAACTTTTGAAGAATCTCTTTAGCTTTTTGAGTGTTACTGTCGACCTCTACCTTCACAACATTCCAAGTCATCGGTTGACCATCCAATACGACAATGATTTCTCCTCTTAGACCCAAGGGTACGTTTGCATAAGAATTTAAAAATATGGTCTTTAGATCCATTTCTTTATATTATGAATTTATAAAAGCAAAAGTCAAGTAGGTGTGTATTAAGGTGGCAAAGTATGTAAATACCAAAAACCCCTTGATACCTACCAAGGGGTTTGGGGTTAAAGGATTTTACCTTTGGTTGTAGCCGCCACGGTTTCCACCGCGATCGCCACCGCCAAAACCGCTATCGGTTCTTGGCTTAGGTGGTCTAGCCACATTGACGATGATGGTTCTACCATCCATCTCTGTGTTGTTGGTGGCTTCTATAGCCTTAGCTGCATCTTCTTCTGATGCGAACTCAACAAAAGCAATACCTCTAGATCTTCCAGACATTCTGTCTGTGATTAACTTGAGATCTGTAATTTCCCCAAATTGGGAAAATAGATCACGAAGTTGATCTTCTGTGGTACTGTATGGCAAGCTGCCAATAAATAATTTTTTTGGATTTGGTTGATCCATACTAATCTTTCTATCCGGTAAACCCGGATCTTAATAATAACCGCTCTATAGAAACATTGAGTACTAAAGGAAAAAAATTACCTTTGACCTTACCTGTTCTTCAAGCAAGTAGTATTCTACTACAAATTGCAAGTTTTTGCAGGTTTTGCAAGGAAATTGCTTTCTTTACGCTTAATGAGCCAATTTTTGTTCGGCGAAGCTTGGTGACGTGAGCGCCCACGCCTAGTGACTCACCAATGTCGTGGGCTAAAGATCTAATATATGTACCAGAAGAGCAATCTACCAATAACTCAGTCTCAAAGGTTTTGTTGTTGAATGAAATTAGCTTGATTTTTTTTATGATGATTTTTTTTACTGGGAGTTTCTTAATTTCTTTTTTTTGCCTGGCAAGTTGATAAAGTTTTTTGCCAGCAACCTTTACGGCTGAAAATGGTGGCACGGTTTGGTTAATTTCGCCTTGAAATTTTTTAAGGGTTGTAACAATGTCTTGCTTGGTGATTTTATTTACACTGGCTGGAGGGGATTTGCCAACTATTTCGCCGTCTGAGTCGTAAGTATCTGTTTCTACCCCTAGCTTGATGGTTACCTGGTATTGCTTATTTTGTTTGAGAAATTTAGATTGTTTTTTGGTGTACCGACGACCAACCAAGATAATTAGAAGACCGGTGGCTAGTGGATCTAGGGTGCCGGTATGCCCTACCTTTTTTACCCCAATTTTTTTTCTAACCACGTTCACCACGTCGTGGCTGGTTAAGCCAGTGGGTTTGTCTATTAATAAAATACCCTCGCAAGAATTCATGGAAAGATTGCGTTGATCTCTGCCTTGATTTTTTTCACAACTTCTTTTGAAAGTAAACCTGTAAGCTGATTGTTTTTTAACAAATGGGTTAGATCTCTTAAGGTAACTGTGTTTTGTTTAAGAAGTATCTTTACTTGATCTGGTGAAAGTGAGCTAAGTGCAGTAATTGGGTGAAGACCAGAATCAGCCACTAAGTGAAACAGGCTTTCTTTGCCTGGACTATTCCAAGAGGTAAGTTTCATGTTTTGGCAGTTAGCGTAGTTGGTGGCGTCTTTAGTAATCTTGGTGTTGGAAACCAACCAAGAGTAATGAATTTGCGGAGGTTGAACCCCTTTGGGGTGGTCAACCTCTACGGCATTGCTTTCTATGTCTTTAAATCTGGCGTTGGTGTAAAGAGCCACTTGGACGTCGGTTTTTAGACCCGGTCTGTTGTGGAACTTACATTCTATGTAATAAACGCTGTTGTCTTTCTCGGCTAGTATATCGATCTCGTGTTTAACACATTTACCTTCTAGCACTACACCCACCTTGGTGTGATAGCCAAACTGTTGTAAAACCTTTGCCACAAACTC
>JAHITH010000050.1 GCA_018817845.1 Patescibacteria group bacterium | reverse complement strand
GACACCCTGACCAAGTACTAATGAAGACGTCGGTTCCGTGGTTAATGAAGAGTCGTTTAATTTTAGTTTTTCTAGTGCGTCTAATAGATCATGATATCTACTGTTATCTGTTGGAAAAATGTCTTGGTAGACGTTAGGTTTAATCTCTCTGTATCCAGGCAATGCCTGAGCTGATTCAGATTGGTTTAGGGTAATGGTGTCACCAACCTTGATTAAACGGATATCTTTAAAACCAGTAACAATGTAGCCAACCATGCCTGAAGAAAGAGAAGTTTGGGGTGTTCTTTTTGGCGTAAAGGTACCAAACTCAACCGGAGAGAATTTTATATTTGAAGATAAAAACTTAAGTGGGGTATTTTTGACAATAGACCCTTGAAATAGCCTAACAAAAGCGATGGCTCCAAGGTGTGGGTGGTAGATAGAGTTGAATACCAACGCCTTGAGTTTATCGTCTTTAATAGACGCAGGTGGGCAAAGCTTGATTACCTTTTCTAACAGCTTCTCTATGTTTTTTCCGGTTTTGGCAGATATTAACGTGGGTTCTGTGTAATCGCTACCCAATAAAACCTCAAGCTGTTTGCTGCTGGCAGATATGTCTGCCAACGGAGAATCTATCTTGTTAATTACGGGAATTATGGTTAGCTTTTGTTTTTTTGCCAATCTTAAGTTGGCGATGGTCTGGGCCTGAACACCCTTGGTAGCGTCTACCAAAAGAATAGCTGCTTCACAAGCCTGCAAGGCCCTTTCAACCTCGTAATTAAAATCTACGTGACCAGGAGTATCGATTAAATTTAAGGTGTAATCTTGATACTTCATGGTAACGGGAGCAAGTTTAATGGTGATCCCCCGCTCACGTTCTATTGGATTGCTATCCAACAACTGTTCCTTCATCAAACGAGAAGACACCGTTCCGGTGATTTCAAGTAGACGATCGGCTAAGGTAGATTTACCAGCATCGATATGGGCAATAATAGAGAAATTACGGATGTTCATACCTGGTCGGCGACAGAGGTTTCTATAACTTCGTCTGTCTGGATTAGTAGTCGACGCCAGTTACCAATTTTTTTAGTCAGACTCAAGACGGATTTAAGTTGGTCAACTTTAAGAATCCAGGAAAAGAAAAGATAAACGGCAAAACCAATTAAACTTACAATTATGGTTAATAAAACTAAGGAGAATGTTCTGGTGGTGTCAAAGACGAACTGATCAAGTAATCTCATTGGAAACCAAAGAGAAATGGCGGTTAAGAAACTTACAAAGGTCATTTTGATAATGGGCACGGTAATATTTAGTGGGCCAATTTTCTTATTTATTAATACAAGTAGAATAAGAAAATTTAAGAAATTGCTTAAACTAAGTGATGAGGTGATTCCCAGTACACCCAGATTAAGTTGTCTGGTACTAACGTAGGCGGTAAGGCAAAAAAATGTAATTGTTATTAAGCTAATTGTTAGCGGAGTGCGGGTGTTCTTTTTGGCGTGAAAAGCTCTAGTTAAAAGGTGGTTAGCAGCCTGCGGAGCAATAGAAAGAGCCAGTAGTGCCAAGGCCTTGGCAGTTAACAAGGTGGCTTGCCAGGGAAAAGAACTAGCACCAAAGACCAAACGGACTAAGGGGATACGCAACACAAGAATTAAAACGCTGGCTGGCAGGGCAAAGAAAAAGATTTGCAAAGTTGACTGAGAAAGAATACTGACAAATTGAGGTTTGTTTTTTGAACTAGCATTGGCAGATAGAATTGGAAAAGAAGCCTGGGCCAGCGAGACTCCAAAAAGAGTGATGGGTAAAACATAAAGCTGACGAGCAAAACTAAAAATGGCCAGCGATCCAGCACTAAGCAAAGAAGTAAGGTTAACCGCAACCCACCGCTCTATTTGTGACAAACTAAGGGCGGCCGTTCTTGGTGGCATAAGCCTAAAGATTAATTTTGTACCAGGATTTTGGGGTTGGAAAACAATTTTGGGTGAGAACCCCAAGGCTCTGGCCCAGGGTAGTTGAACCAGTAAATGAAGCAGAGCACCAAAAACGATACCTATAGCAGCAGAGTAAATGCCAAATTTTGATGACAAAAAGAAAATGCCCGCAATGGTGCCAAGGTTGTAAAAAATAGGGGCCAAGGCAGGAACCAAAAAACGCCTATGGGCTTGCAGAATGCTGGTCAAAAACGCAGAGACGGTAAATAAAAGTTGAGCTAAAGACATGATACGAATCAGGTTGACCATTAAATTAAGTTGGGGCTCTGGGTAATGGGTAATTAAACCAGCTATTGGCTTGGCAAAGATTATTAATAAAACAGTAATGATAATTTGAATGAAAGCTAAACTGGTAAGAGTGCTATTGGCCATTTTATTGGCCCTGATTAAAGATTTTTTCTGGATATATTCTTGGTATACAGGAATAAAAGAAGCAGATAATGCACCCATTATTAAAAGTTGAAACAAGGTATCTGGAACTATAAAGGCAGCAAAATAGACGTCTAAATCTGCTTCTAGGCCACTAAAGAATCTAGAAACCAATAAACGATTGCGAACCAGACCCAAAAGAGCAGAGACTAAATAAGACAAAGCAATAATGGCAGCAGCGGAAAGAATGGTGTTGTTTTGTCTGTTTAATATATTTTTAGATTGACGGAGTATCTTTTTTACCATGTGCTGATTTTATATGTTAAAATCACCACATGCCAATAACAAAATCAGCAATCAAAAAAGTTAGGGTTGATGAGCGAAAGCAAAAATTCAATAAAATCGTTAGAACTAAAGCATTAAGTGCCATTAAATCTTTTAGGGTTTCTCCTGAAAAGAAAAGTTTGCCTGCTTTGTTTTCTGCCATCGATAGGGCCGCCAAGAAAAAAATCTTTCACAAAAAGAAAGCAGATAGGTTAAAGTCGCGTCTTGCTAAACTGGTCCAGAAGAAATAAGCTATACTTAAATTCATGTCTGCCAGGAAGTTTATAAAGGTAAATTTGTTGCCTAAAGATGCTTTTGAAATAAGTTTCTTGGGGCAGTTTCTAAAATGGTCGTTGACCGCAGGGAGGGTAATGGTAGTCTTAACAGAGTTTGTGGTAATTTTGGCATTTTCCTCTAGATTTTGGTTTGACAAAAAGTTAAATGATCTTAGAGAAACTAATGGCTATAAACAAACAACTATTCAAAGTTACGTGGCAACCGAAGAAGAAATGAGACTAGTTTTGGCAAGGCAAAAAGTCGTAGAGAGTTTTTTAGATAATAGATTGCAAATTAGCAATGGATTAGATAAGTTAAAGCTATCGTTGCCCAGTGGAGCAGTGCTAGATCAGGTCAACTTCGTACCAGGCAGAGTCAGTATCGCAGGCATAGCTGGATCCGAGCAAGCCTTAATCCAGACAATTAATGCTATGAAGTTCTATCCAAATGTAAAAAAAGTGGACATAAAAAGAATCGAGTTTAACCAAAAAAAAGGTGGTGTGGTGTTTGAAATTATTAGTCATCTGGGAGAGGATAAAAAATGAATAACGGCGTTTACAGAAACTTAAGATTGGTGTACCAAAAACCACAGATTAGAGTGCCTGCCGAGGTGCTTTTGTCTGTCTTTGCCTCTCTGTTTCTTATTATGGTGGCCATCAGACCAACTTTAGTTACGGTGACTGAACTAAAAAAGAAGATAGAAGACCAGGTTATAGTAGAAACCAAGCTCGATACAAAAATAAAAAAATTGATTCAAGCCAGAAAACAACTAGACGAGAACGAAAGCAACCTGCCCCTTTTTGAAAGAGCGGTACCAGAAAACTACACATATGCAAATTTGGCCAAAAAAATTGAAATAATAGCGGCAGAAGAGATGATAGACATAGAGTCACTTGTTTTTTCGTCAGTATTTGTTTCTGCCGACGAAGGGGAGAAAAATCCTGGTGTAGTAAAAGAGTTTACTATTAGTTTTGCCGTGGTCGCTAACGAACCAACTGTAGTAAGTTTTTTAACAAAAATAGAAAATTTAGACAGAGCTCTAACTATTTCCGCAGTTGAAATCACCAAGGTAAAAGAAAGAGAAGTTTTGCAGAACAAACTTAGAGCAAGTGGAAAAATAAGTGGATATTATTTAATAAATACACAAGATCAGCAATGAAATCTAAACCTAGTAAAACTATTAGTATGTATGTTTTAATGGTTGGAGTAATGACGCTTTTAGTAGTGGGGTCTTTGGTTATGTTTCAGATCTATTCTGCTTTAACCAAATCTCAGATTACTGCAGTTCAACAAAAAGCAATTAAACCCTTAGATGGAAACATTAAGAACGAGGTCGTCACAAACTTAGTGGGGAGAAGATGGTTTAATCGTCTTGAGCTTGATAACCCGATCGTCATAAATCCCCCAGTAGCTACCGAAACTGGTAAAGTTGAAGAAGAATGAAAATCAAAGGAAATATTTTTACCAAGCGGATTCCTACTATATTAGGGGTGATTATTTTAATTGGTGGACTGATAGCTGGAATTTTGTTGGTGGGCAAACCGCAGAGCTTACTAACAAAGGCTGGGCCTACCTCTGTACCTAAAAACGTAAGGATTAGCAACCAGAGGGCAGAAAGTATAACGATCGGTTGGACAACTGATGTGCCAGTAACAGGGCTTATTAAGTACTCTGATAATCCAGGTAATTTAAGCATGCCAGGGGCAGATGTTAGAGATCAAGTGTCTGGTGAAGCCGGAGTTTTTACCACGCACTATGTGGTACTAACAAACCTAGAGGCGGGCAAAACCTATTACTTTGAAATCGTCTCTGGATCGGCTAGTTATAATGATAGCGATAGACCATATCAGGTAAGAACTGGGCTAGAAACTAATTTGGGGACAGAGGATATAATCAACGGCAAGATAGTTTCTACTGCAAGTCAAGGAGTAGAGGGGGCAATGGTTTACATAGAAATTGACGGGGGCGAGGCCTTGTCTGCTTTAACAAAAAGTGGGGGTGTTTGGCAATTAGACTTAGGACAAGTAAGAAATGATAAGGGTCAGGTGATTACATACGATAGACAAGGCCAACAAGTATCTTTGTTTGTTCAGGGTGGAGCTTTAGGAACAGCAACGGCTTTAACTAACACTGCCAACGATAACCCCGTGGGAGATATCGCCATGGGGACTAATGTAAATTTGGTTGAGGGCATAGATTCTGGACAAGCCGGAATGACGCAGGGGAGCGGGTTGGCAGAAGGTGCGGGCTTTGGAAGTCTAGCCGATGAAGAACTGTTAAACCCTCTAACCGATGGAGAAAAAATTGCTACTTCTAGTCCAGAGTTCAGGGGAAAGTTGCCAACAGGTACTAAATTAACCATTACGGTAGAGTCTGAAATTCAAACTGCCACCTTTGATGTTGGCGATGAGGGTGTGTGGGTCTGGACGCCGCCAGTGGGCTTGGAGCCGGGTGAACATACTGTTTCCATAGAATATGAAGATGAGCAAGGAATATTGCAAAAAATCGTTAGATCTTTTACGGTTTTGGCTGCAGAAGAAGTAGATGGTTTACCTGCGTTTACAGCGACGGGGAGCGCGGATCCCGCACCAACCGCATCGCCTAGCGCCATACCAACTGTGGTCGAGGCTAGCGGAAGCAGTATGCCCTCAACAGAGTCGGGGGTGCCAGATGCTGGGGTATTGACAACCACCTACTGGTTACTTATAGTGGGGTTAGGACTGTTTTTAACAGGCCAAATATCTAGAAGATGGATCAAGACGATTTAAATAAAAATACTACCGCTTTACCAGACCCTGCCAGTAGTGGATTAAGTGGTTTGCCACCCTTACCCGCCTTAGATACAGCAGAAGACGATACTTTTTCACCACCACCAGCTCCGCCACAACCATTGCCACCAGTGAAGGTCTCCCCGGAGCCCACCCCCATTAGTCATTCTGGGGACGAGTCTGCGAGGACTCCAGAATCGCAACAGACAGATTCTGGACAAGCCCCCGCTGAGCGGGACTCTGGCAGAATGACGAAGAAAAAACTCAGCAAAAAAACCATCATCGGCGGAATTATTGCCTTGGTTTTGTTGGTGGCTGTGCCATTGGTAGCCTTAAATCTTGACAAATTCAGAGGCGATACCAGGTCGAGTGCCAAGGTTTGCACAGAAGGATATACTGGAACAACTGGAAAATGTTGTACGAACAGCAAGATGGAGAGAATATATCGTTATACAAACTGTACAACTCAAAATCGTTGCGACGGGCCGGCTTGTACCCCTGGAAACAATACGCCAACGCCAACGCCTTATTGTTCTAGAACTTGTACAGGCAACTTCTATTGTCAACCAGATCTTAACGGTGGTACATGTGTAATTGATATACCAACACCAACGCCTACATTTGTCCCCACACCAACTTCAGGACAGGCCCAAAGATGCACTGGTCCAAGTGATAACGCTTCTTGTCCAGGTAATCAGGTTTGTATTGGAACTAGTTATGGTTACTTTTGCGGAGAGCCGACTCAACCAGGAGATAGGGGAGATTGTAGCGAAAATCAACTAGGTGCTTGTGGTCCTGCCGGAGGGTGTAGTATAGGTGAGAAATGTATTTTTTCCAGATATTTTGTAACAATACCGGGCATAGCCATACCTGTTACAAAAGGTATTTACAAGTGTAAAGAAGATCCTACGTGTTATAACACCTGTAAGGGTATGTGCGTAGATGATGTATCTCAGGCTGCAAGCTATATGCTTAAGGGCGGGTGTACTGTAATGGAAGGTCAATGTAACTCTCCTGATGATATGTGTGTAACCTGTACAGGTATTTCACCCACTCCAATAGGTGGACCGACCGTAACACCTCCTGGTGGAGGGTTGGCATGTGATAGATCTGCACCTGATGTAGGACCAGGGCCAGACGGCAAGTATTGTGATGACAAAGTAATTGGAGCTAGTTGTGTGAACAGGGGTGGTGTGCAAGGAACTTGCCAGACGATTGGGTATATTCCTGGTTCGGGAACCCAAGTAGAATGTACTTGTAGTACTGGGACAGGTGAATCTTCATCATCAAGTTCATCTAGCTCAAGTTCAAGTGGCGGAGGTGGGGGATCAAGCAGTTCCAGTTCTTCAAGCTCCTCAAGTTCTGGTGGAGCCGAAAGTGGAGTGTGTGTGGAGACTAGAATTTACACATTGCAAGCTGGGACTTGGACGATCACAGCCTTAAGTCAAGTGGGGCAGTATGCAGGCGTAGGCGATAAAGTTAGGTTGGCAGTAATGGGGAATGGTGCCAGCTTTAGCCAAGGTAGATTTAGAGTCAATGCTGGTAGTTGGACAACAACAACTACTAAGAACTCTGCCGGTGAGTTTTATATTGAATATACTTTATCGCAGGCTGGAACATATAATATAGAAGGGCAGGTGCAGTAAAAATATGGAAAATAAAAAGAAAAAAATACTAGCAATAATTTTGGTAATACTGATTTTAATATTGGCTGGAGCATCCGTATTTATTGCCATGCGATTAAAGTCACAAGAGCAAGTGGCACCTACGGCACCAGCAAGCAAGCCATCAGCCGTAGAATGGGTGGGTGGCGGAGCATGTAATGTTGCCTTTACAATTGAAGAGAGTTCATCAAGTTCCAGCTCATCATCATCATCTTCAT
>JAHITH010000049.1 GCA_018817845.1 Patescibacteria group bacterium | reverse complement strand
TTAGGTACTGGAGGTGGGTTCCCCCAATGTGGCGGGTTACTTTGGTAGCAAGATAACCTACAGCAGATATTGACAGTTGACTATTTATTGAAATTTTTGAAGTATAGTCGACAAAAAAATATTTTAATAATCCCTTTAATATATTAGCGTTGCAAACTGCCTTTACCAAAACCATTGCTGGTATCAAGAATTTTGGCTTAAGTAAAGTTAACTAAAGGAAAGGAAAAGACCCCGATTTAATATACTTACGAGTAATATACTTACGAGTATACTAAATATATCTAGTAGTATATAATTGGTTTTAAACCAATTATATACTCAATGAAATTTATCAATCGCAGTGCAGAACTACAAAAATTAAATGACCTCTGGCAAGAAAAATCTTCTCAGTTAGTGGTCATCCATGGCAAAAGAAGGGTGGGCAAGACAGAACTTATCAAACAGTTTATAAAAGACGGCAAGGGTATCTACTTTTTAGCAGACAAGCGCACCCACAAAGAACAGTTGCTAGAATTTGCCAGAGTGGTCGGTAACTACTTCAACGATGAATTTGTTACCAACAAAGGCTTTGACGACTGGCTAGAAGCATTCACATATCTCAAAGGAAAAGCCAAAAGCCAACGATTCGTTGTTGCTCTTGACGAATATCCTTACTTAATAGAAACCGACCCAGCTACCAGTAGTATTTTTCAAAAAATCTGGGATGAACAAATCAAGTCAACAAACATGTATCTAATTCTTTGTGGTTCAAGCATGTCAATGATGGAGTCAGAACTACTCTCCTACAAAGCTCCACTTTATGGTCGACTAACCGGACAATTGCTTATCGAATCCATGAACTATATCGCCGCCCAAAAATTCTTCCCAAATAAAAATTTTCTGTCATTCATGAGCTTTTACTCCATCACCGGAGGTATGCCAGCCTACATGGAACAGTTTGCAAAATTTAGCACAGCAACACAGGCCGTAGAAAAACTGTGTTGGGACAAACAAGGTCTATATCACAACGAGGTAAACACCACCCTAAAACAAGAACTTAGAACCCCAAACAACTACTTTGCCATTCTTAAAGCCATCGCCTGGGGAAAAACACAAACAAACAAGATAGCCAGCACCACCGGACTAGAACCGCAACTGGTGAATAAATACATGGATACTCTAGTTCGACTCCAGTTTGTAAAAAGAGAAGTACCTGTCACCGAAGATAAGCCCCACAAATCACGCAAGGGTATATACATACTAACCGAAAACTTCGTACGATTTTGGTTCCAATACATCTACGCATTTAACAGTGATCTAGAAATTGGGAATTTATCACAAGTAAAAAAAGGGTTTTCCCAGTACGCACACATTCTAGAAGCAATCGTTTTTGAGCAAGTGTCTAGAGAATACTTGATGCATCATCAAAAAAATCTATTTCCATTTGAACGATTTGGTAGATACTGGGACACAAAAGTAGAAATTGATGGGCTGGGTTTTAATAAAAAGTTAAAAAAGATTGTATTTATGGAGGCCAAATGGTCAAACACGCAAATGACCGATAAAGAACTTAATAAGCTTTATGCCAAAGCCCAGCAGGTCACAACATTTGATAATAAATACGAAAAATACTTCGTTCTCTCAAGTAAATCTGGCTTTCATAAACAGCTAATTGAACGTAGCAAAAAAAACAAAAACATATTATTGCTAGATAAACTCAAGGCTATTTAACACCCTTTAAAACCCACCATTCATGGTAAAATTAACACACAAGCGGCTGTCGTATAACGGCTATTATTTTTCCTTGCCAAGGAAAGGATCGGGATTCGATTTCCCGCAGCCGCTCAAAACCTATAATATTCACTCACAATAATACTTACCACACTCATCCTCTAACGTCTTCAAAATTGTCTTACAGAACTGCTCGTTAGTTGCTTCTTGTACCTTTTCAGTCACGGTCTCTCTTGTCTTAGTTATCAATTCATCTACAATATTTTCTGTCTCTTCATCGCCACTATCATCTACTTCATTTCCTAATAAATTGTTTACATAATCCGTAGCTTTTCCCAAAATATCCCCTTGAGTAACTCCAG
>JAHITH010000048.1 GCA_018817845.1 Patescibacteria group bacterium | reverse complement strand
TGGTTTTGTTTCAAAATGGTTAAGAACCACTTGTGAAGCCATGGAAATGAAGATAAACATGGAGATTATAAATAGAGTTAAGCTGGTGACCATTATGGCGGCTAGGGCTTGGTATGGTGAGCGACGGATGTTTTTAAGAGTTAGTTTCATTTTTTCTTTGATTTTTTAGATTTTGATTTTGGCGGGTGAGAGTCTTTAACTATTTTACCTTTATCTAGAGTAATGTGGTGTAAGCCGTTTGGATCAAGAAGGTCTTGATTGTGCGTGGCAATTATGACCGTGGTGCCAGCTTTATTGATTTCTTTTAAAAGTTTAAATATTTCTTTGCTAGTAACGCTGTCTAGATTACCTGTTGGTTCATCTGCAAATAGGATATGTGGTTCTGTAGCTATGGCCCTGGCTAGCGAGGCTCTTTGAAGCTCTCCACCAGAAAGTTGCGATGGGAAAAGGTCTGTTTTACTGGGTATACCAACTATCTCTAGTATTTTTTGAATTTTTTCGGCGATGTCTTCTTTTGCGTAACCAGCTACTTCTAGGTTAAGAGCTATGTTTTCGTAGGTAGTTTTGTCTGGAATAATCTTGTAGTCCTGGAAAACTGTGCCTATTTTACGCCTTAAAGAAATTAAGTCTTTTGGTTTGGCTCCTACAATGCTTTCTCCGTCTACAAGTATATCCCCTTTTGAAGGCCCCAGATCACCAATAAGTAGTCTGCCTATGGTGGTTTTACCCGCCCCTGATTTTCCGGTAATTACCACCATTTCACCCTGGCTAATGTGAAAGTCTATTTGAGTTAAAACTTCATCGCCGTTTGGGAAAATCTTAGTAACTGAGTTGAATATAACCATTGTTTTTTATTCTTCATAAGGAGCTGGGTCTAGCTCCTCTACTTTGACCCTACCAACGTCCATTAACCAGCCGGCTTTTTGGGCTGAAAATGTTTCTGCCCAGACAGTAATTTTGAAACCGACGAACTGATCAAGGTCTAGAACTGAACTAGTTAGGTAGGCGGTTTGACTAACTCCGCCTGGACGCAAGAGCTTGTGGGTACCTTCGCCGTCCATTCCACCTTCTTCTAAAATTCCAACAGCTTGGTCGGGAAAGTCGGATTCGTCTTTGGCTCCAAAGACATCACCAACCTTGATAGTACTACTATCCCCTGGAGCCTTGACTCCAGATCCACCACCCAGACCTGATCCTGATTTTAGATTCTTTAAAATAGCCCCAGAAGATACACCTAAAATAAGGGCTAGAACTATGAAAAGCGGAGCCGTGCCTAACTTTTGCTTTGGCAAAACTTGGTCGGGTAAAGAAGTGGTGGGTTGATCCAGGTCAATTTTTTTTATTTCCATTATATTAAGGTATTTGTTAACTTACTTAAGTTTAGCAGAAAGTTCTGCTTCTATGAAGATGTCTAGTGAACCGTCTAAGACGGCGTCGGGGTCTTTGGATTCTGCTTTGGTTCGGTGGTCTTTTACCTGCTTATAGGGATGGAGAACGTAGGAGCGAATTTGTTGGCCCCAGCCAGGGACCTGGTGTTCTCCCTTAATTTTCTCCATTTCTTTTTTTCGTTCGTCTTCTTTTATTTTTTCCAGTTTACTGGTGAGAATTTGCATGGCAATTTTTCTGTTTTGCTCTTGAGTTCTTTGGGTTTGACACTCTACAACGGTACCTGAGGGTAAGTGTTTTAGACGAACGGCCGTGCTTAGCTTGTTTACATTTTGACCACCCGGACCACCTGAACGGAAGAATTCTATGTCTAAATCCTCTGCTTTTATGTCTGCCAAGACGCTTTCTTCTATTATAGGGGTTACTTCTACACCTGCGAACGAAGTTTGTCTTAAGCTGTCTGCGTTGAATGGACTAAGGCGAACCAGCCTGTGGGTACCGGCTTCACCTTTAAGATATCCGTAAGCATAAGGAGCGTTTACCAAGATTTCGGCCGATTTTATGCCCGCTTCTTCCCCTTGCGATTCTGACACTTGTTGCCATTTCCAACCTTTAAGGTCAAAAAATCTTTGATACATTCTTTGTAGCATGGCGGCCCAGTCCATGGCCTCTGTTCCCCCTTGACCGGAGTGAATAGAAACAATGGCTCCTAACGAATCGTGCTTGCCAGACAAAAATGTTTGGAGCTCTAGAGCTTTGATTTTTTTGGTTAATTTTTCCTCAAGAATTTTTATTTCTTCTGTTAATGATTGATAGTCTTGAGATTTTCCAAGTTCTGATAGGCTAATTAAATTTTCTGAGTCTTTTTCAAGTGAGTTGATCTTGTCTAGAGTATCTTGGGTGTGTGAAAGTTCTTGAAGGATTTTCTTGGCTTTGTCTTCGTCTTGCCATAGTTCAGGGTTAGAGGATTCTCCTCTAAGTTTATGTAATTTTTGTTCTAAACCTTTGATGTCTAGTTTTTGCTTGATATCTTGAATTTTTAAAGGTATGTCCATATGGTTATTTTACTCGTACTTAATGGCAACAATTGGAGGTAGGTCAGCGGCTCGTTTGGCTGGGAAAACTCCAAAGAAGACGCCAATGAAGCCAGAGACGCCAAAGGCAATGACCACAGCCAGGGTGTTGATGGCCGCTGGGAAAAAGATTCTAATGGCCATGACAATCAGAACTGATAATAAAAGCCCGACCAGACCACCCAAGGTAGAAAGGACAACAGATTCTGCCAAAAATTGAACCAAAATATCTTTTTTGGTGGCACCAATAGCACGTCTGATACCAATTTCTTTGGTTCTTTCGGTAACGGTGGCGTACATAATATTCATGATACCTATGCCACCAACTAGTAAAGATATTGAACCAATGGCTACAAGAATGGCGTTTAAGACGGCAAATATTTGGTTAACGGTGGATAAGATTTCTGATTGCTCGGTGATGGAAAACTCGTCTTCTTTGTAGCGTTTGAGTAAAGTTTCTTCTGCTTTTTCAGAGGCTGTTTCCACGTCGTCTTCGGAAGTTACTCCCAGATAGATTGACCAAAATGTTTTATCGGGATTAAGACTGGCAAAGGTGGTGGTGTAGGGAATAACAGCGGCCTTATCCATTTCTCTATCACCGGTTTTTTCTAAAACTCCAATTACTTTGAGTCTCATGTTATCTACCCTAATGGTTCTACCGGCGCCGTCACCGGCTTCGCCAAAAAGATTTTCAGACAAGTTGTAACCCAAAACGGCAACTTTGGTTCTACCCTGTAAATCTGATTTGTCAAACACATTGCCTTCTAACATTTCACTATTCATAAGGCCAAAAAATTCTTCATTTACTCCCATGATATATCCAATCTCTTCATTCTCTTCTGCTTCTATAGTTAAGGATTTAAAATATACGGGTACAACGTACTCTATTTCTTGAATTCTTCTTAAGGAAGACACGTCTCTTTCGTCGAATTCTATTACCGAACCAAACATACCAGCCGGCCCACTAAAACCACCACCCTCTTCATCACCACCTCCACCAAAACCACTACCACCCATGACCATGATAAGGTTTGCTCCCAACCCCTCGAACTGCTCTGAGATGTAGTTTTTTAAACCTAAACCTAAAGCAATTAACATAACAACGGACATTACCCCAATGGTAATACCCAAAGACGTTAAAAATGTTCTTATTTTGTTTCTTTTAAAGTCGGCTATGGCGGACTTTATTAAATGGTAGGTACCGTTTCTTAACTTCATTTTTATTTGCTTATTACTTGGCCGTCTTTCATTACTATCTTTCTCTTGGTCCTTTTAGCTATGTCCATTTCGTGAGTGATTAAAACAATGGTGACATTGAGTTTTTTGTTAAGGTCGCTTAGTAGGTCTAGGATTTCATGGCCGGCTTTGGTGTCTAGGTTGCCTGTTGGTTCGTCTGCCAGGATAATACTTGGTTTCATCATTAAGGCTCTGGCCACGGCAACTCTTTGCTGTTGGCCACCAGAAATCTTGTTGGGGAAGAAGTTTCTTCTATCCCAGATGCCAAACTGTTTAAGAAGCTCTTCAGCTCTTTCTTGTGGGTCAAAGTCTAGCTTGGTTTTTACGTATTTAGTAGGCAAGAGCACGTTTTCTAGGGCGGTAAATTTGTTAATTAAATTAAATGACTGAAAAACAAAACCAATTTTTTTATTTCTTAGGTGTGACAACTCTTCATCTGATAACTTACTAACGTCTTGGCCGTCTATTGTTATTTTTCCTAAGGTGGGAATGTCTAGCAACCCGATGTTGTACATTAAGGT
>JAHITH010000047.1 GCA_018817845.1 Patescibacteria group bacterium | reverse complement strand
GTGCTTGTTAATTTGTGTTTTTGTTCTTACGTAGCTCACATGAAAATCTAAGTTCAAAGGGAACATTAGTTTTCCACAAGGAAATTAGATGGGGAATATTAGGGTCTGACCTTCGAGTTACTTGGAAATTTTGTCTAAAGCCCTATTGACTAGGGAATCGGCGATTTTGTTTTGTTCGCGAGGAATGTAATGAAAGTTTATTTGAGAAGATTTTAGTCGTCTAAGTAATTGATGAACTTGAAGGGCAAGAGTTTGAAGATGGGGTTGTTTTATTTTGTATTCTCCTTTGAGTTGTTTTACTACTAGCTCTGAATCTAAATAAAAGTTTATTTGTTTGACTTGGATATTATTTTTTACTAAATGTTCCAAGGCCTTGATGGGGGCTGTGTATTCTGCTACGTTGTTGGTTGTTTCGCCGATGGGTTCAGAGAGCTGGAAAATAATTTCAGAACCATTAAGGTCAGACCCGTTTCTGGGGACAGGGCTCTGCAAATCAAAGACCTGTTCAATTTCGGCAGCGGGACGGACAGCGTAAACTCCGATGGCGGCAGGGCCGGGGTTACCGCGAGAACCACCGTCGGTGTAGATTTGTAGATTATCGATTTTTTTGTTCATATTTGTTTAAACCAAGGGCAAGGGCGAGGATTAGTATAAGTTGATTTTGGGGTAATGTCCACCAGTAATGATCTACGGCACCTGTTAGAGCAATCACAAACAATATTTGAATTAGTAAAGGATTTTCGAATTTTTTTATGATGGTTGCTAATAATACCAGTCCAAAAATTCCTAGTTCACTAAGCATTAATAAGGGTAAACTGTGGACTGGTTGAAGCGAGGAATGGCTTAGGTAAGAAGGGCTAAGGTGTTTTGCTAGTGAAGGAATAAAGGCTCTTAGGCCGGTGCCGGTAAAGAAGTTTTGTTTAATAATTTCTAGTGTTGGGTAACCCATGTAAGCTCTGGTTAGAAAAGAATCACCTGGTATGTAGTTGATGTTGGTAAAGATGACCAGAAGAGGAAGAAGTCCAGCTAGTAGGGCAACAACAATGGTTTTTCTTAAGATTTTAATATTTTTAATCTGAAGAAAAATTAGAGTAAGAATAGCGGCTTTAGAGAAGGTGAGGACGATTGCGACCGAGATAAGTGCTTTAATTGGTTTTGACCATTTTTGAATTACTAGGACTATTAATAGGTAACCGGCTAGAGAGTTGGGGTGTGAAAAAATAGAGTAGGGGCGAATTATTAATCCTAGATTACCAAGATTTAACTTGGCTATGTTGGGGGTGTAGAAATTAAAGGCGCGTTCACCCAATAGATATAACGGGCCGCTAATGGATTTTTGTAAATATAGTTGAACAAACTGAATTAGAATAACAAGAATTGTTGAGGCTAGTAGGGGAGTATAAATAAGCTTTTTGAGGTTACGAACCTCTAACAGAGAAAAAAATAAGAGGAAATATAGGGATAACTTGCTCCAAAAAAATAGGCTGAGTAGGGGTTGGGTGGAGAAGAAAATATTAATGATAATTAAAATAAAAAATAATGGATTTATAGCTGGCTTTTTCCAAGAGAAGATTAAGTAAACAATCAAGATTAGGTCGGTAAGGTAAATGGTGGGGGATAGATAGTCGATTTTAAAGCCGGCAACAAAACTAAAGTCTGGCCAGAAGTGAAGACCTAGTTGGGTGGGAATAAGAAATATTAACAACCAGAAAATTATTTTCTTCATGATACTAGGATAGCAAAGAAAAGAGGTGTTATTTTGTTTTTGGGATTACAACAAGCTGGCGGCGGGGTTCTTGACCACGGGATTCGGTGGTGACGGTACCTAAACTTTCTACATGTAGGTGGACTATTCTTCTTTCATAAGAGCTTAAGTTGGGTAGAATTATTTCTCGTTGAAGTTCTTGGGCTTTTTCGACGGCATCTTTGGCTAGATCTGTTAAGTACTCTTCTCGTTTTTCTTGATAGTCGTTTACATTAAGGCGAAGTTTTGGCCAGGTATTAGTTCTTTGACTAATGATCAGGGATAAAATTAGTCTTAGAGCGTTTATGTTTTCGCCTCCTCTGCCAATAAATATACCAGTGATGTCTTCCGGTAAAGATATGTTTACTTGAATTTGATCTTCATCGGTAAAATTTATTTTTATTTGATCGTCTGTTAGAGAAAGGAACCCTAGGATATTTTCGATGATTTCTTGGATTTTTTTGTTGGTCATTTTTTAAACTTGTTAAGTAAGGGTATTAGGCCACCTGGGCCGGATACAATTAATTGTTGAACTAGAGAAAAAATTGTGGAGATAGTCCAGTATAAGGCTAGACCAGAAGGGAATTTAAGGGCAATAATTGTGGTCATTAAAGGCATGGTGTAGAGCATTTGTTTTTGCATTGTTTGAGCCATTTCTATATTATCTTCCTCCTTCTTACGTTCTTTCTTTTGTTTTGGTGCCTTAACTTCTGACTTGAGGCCTGATTGCATAGCTATGGAAAAAACTAGTTGAAAAAGTCCAGCTAGGACTGGGAGAATATAAAGAGGATCTGGTTGGGATAGATCTAGCCAGAGGAATTTTAGATTTAAAGTGAGTCCGTTGACTACGTCTTGACCGATAAAATCCATTAAGACTCTGTAGAGTGAGATTAAGACAATTATTTGAGCTATCTGAGGTAGGCAACCGGCGGCGGGGTTAATGTTGTTCTTTTTGTAAAGCTCCATTTGAGCTTGTTGAATTTTTTTCTTGTCTCCTTTGTGTTTTTTCTTTAGTTTGTCTAGCAAGGGTTTTAGTTCCTGCATTTTTTTGGCGGATCTTAGTGAAGGTATTGTAACGGGAATTAAGATTGACCTTATAAAAAGAGTAAGGGCAATGATAGCCAAACCAAGATTGCCCCCAAGAAATTGATAGAAAAAAGTAAGAATTTGGAGGATGGTGTTATTTATTAAATTAAACATATTTTAGATAGCGGGTGACAGCGGAGCAGTCGTAGAAAAGAAAGCCAAGCTCCATGAATGATACCATATTTTTTAATTGATTCTTTGGAGTATTGAGAACAAGTAGGGGAGAAGCGACATCCTTGGCCTGGTCCGAAAAGACTAGTGGTGATGGTGTGAAGAGTAGGAGAGATGAAGCGTTTATATATTTTGTACATGATTAAAATCCTTAGAAATTTGAGTGATTGTTTTTCCAAGAATGGTTTTTTTGGGAATTAAAATAATGTCGTGGTGTTGAGGGAGGTTAGGTAAAGTATTTTGGATGCTTTGGGAAATTTTACGTTTGATCTTATTTCTGTCTACGGCTTTTCTGGCTAATTTTTTAGATATAAGAATGGCAAAGCGGGAGTTGGGTAGGTGATCGATTTGAGAAGCAACAAGGTACGTAAAAAAGGGTGAGTGGAGTTTTTTACAACTTTCTTCAACCCTTTGACGATAAAGTCTTAAGTTAAGACGGTGTTTTTTAGCTAGTGCCATTGGTATATTTTAACAGGTTTAAGCCGTGGTAAACCGAATAATTGTATAATATGGATTATGGAGAAATTGACTGGAAAAGGTCGGGTGGATTGGAGCAAAGTAGAGTGTAATTTGTGTGGTAATTGTTGCCCTAATAGTTGCAACCATTTTGATGTTGGGAGTCAAAGATGTAAAGTTCATCCAAGTATAGTAGGGGAGAAAGTGGCATGTTTGCAAAGAGGACAGTGTCATGGTGGAGTTTTATCAGTTTTTGCAACTGGATATTACTGCGAACCAGTGGTCGAAATAATTGAAGAACAATTAGGCATAGAAGTGAAAAGGAAGAAGT
Organism: Patescibacteria group bacterium; assembly: GCA_018817845.1. Classification (GTDB taxonomy): domain Bacteria; phylum Patescibacteriota; class Microgenomatia; order UBA1400; family MFAQ01; genus JAHITH01. The sequence goes on along the minus strand of JAHITH010000047.1, from coordinate 9,753 downwards.
GGAAGAGAGAAACAACAATGATTGCAAATTTTGATGAAGTCGCAGAGGTGTCTAGAAACTTACGTGGGTTAAAATAAATATTGCGATCCGTGGTCGCAATTAGTGAGAGAGTTTGGTTCTGCCTTTTAGGCGGCGGCGTTTGATGGTACGAATACCAAACTTGGTAGACATCCGTTTTAGAAAGCCGTGCTTTCTTTTTCTTTTTCGTTTTTTTGGTTGATAGGTTCTTTTAGGCATAGGCTGAGATTTTATCACAGATGAGAATTTTTTTCTGTTTATTCTAAAGTTCCTTTATTATTTTTTTTATATCTTTTTTTAGTTTACAAATGTCTTTAGTTACTGTGTCCCACACTGATTCTATGTCAACTCTAAAATAACCATGAATTAAAACATCTCTTGACCCTGTAATTTTCTTCCATGGAATATCTTCGTAACATTTTTTGATATTATCTGGTATGTTTTTGGCTGCTTCGCCAATAATTTCTAATCTTCTTATGACAGCATCTTGAATTTGAGTTGATCTGGCGAATTTAGTCTCAGAAATGTTTTTAGTATATTTCTCTATCTCAGAGATACTTTCAAGAATGTGTTGAAGAAAAACTTTAGGATTTTTTTTCATAAATTATCTTTTGCTCACTTAGTATTGTATCTTGCAATAGGGGATGTATTGAGCGATATGTTAGTAGGTCAACCTTTTTTTTAAGTACATTTTCCAGTTCAAGTTTTAAACCAACAAGATCAAAAAGGCTTTTGCGTCCAGTAAATTTAATTAACAAATCGACATCACTATTCTGTTTTGCTTCTTCTGTTGCATAAGAACCAAATACAGCGGCTTTAACTATTCCTTCATTTTCTAAAATTGGAGTCGTCTTGGTTTTGATGGTCTGGAGATTCATGAGTGAATTGTATCAGAAAAGAGAAATGTTTGTTGTTCAGAAATGAGGTAATAGAGGATGGTGAGAGTGTAAATAGTGATTTTATTGGGGTAATTTGGGGGTTGTAAGGTTTGTGGAAAACTAGTAAAAGTTAGGTATCTTTTGAAAATTAATAATGTGGACTAATATGGAAATACAGGCTGAAACTTTATGGCAGAGCGTTTGTGGAGAGCTAGAGGTTTCTATGTCTGAACTGATTTATAACAGCTGGATTAAACCTTGTTTTGTTAGGGAGATTACATTACTTGATGATGGCAGGATAATTGTGGAGCTGGCTACACCTTCTGGATACCATCTAAGGACGGTAGATGAAAAGTATTATGGGCAAATAAAACAGGTAATTGAAAGGGTGTCTAACAAAAAATGTGAGTTGGCTTTGGTGGTATCTCAACGAGTGATAAAAAAAGGAGAAGCAAATCAAATGGAGGAAGCAAGAGGGAGTTTGTTTGAGGAGGCAGAGAGAAAAAAGGTTTTTGCCGAAGGATTAAATCCCAGATTTACTTTTGAGACATACGTTGTTGGCGGATCAAATAATTTGGCGTTTGCGGCGGCAAAAGCGGTGGTTGATAGTCCTGGCGTTAGGCATAATCCATTATTTATCTGGGGCGGAGTGGGGGTAGGAAAAACTCATTTGATGCAAGCAGTGGGTCATGAGTTGACGAGAGGGGAAATAAAAAATGTAACTTATGTAACCAGTGAACAGTTTACCAGTAGTCTTGTTCAATCTATTCGTTCTAAACAAGTTGATGTTTTTAAGAAAAAATATCGTAATGTAGGAGCTTTGTTGGTAGATGACATCCAGTTTTTTGCCGGAAAAGATAGCTCACAAGAAGAATTTTTCCACACATTTAATGATTTGTACATGAAGGGTGTGCCAATTGTTTTGACAAGTGATCAAAAACCTCAGGAAATACAAAGGCTTGAAGAAAGATTGGTTAGCAGGTTTTTGGGAGGATTAACGGTGGATATTGGCTTACCGGATTATGAAATGAGAGAGGCGATATTAAGACAAAAAGCTAGTGAACTAAGGGTAAACGTTGACGATATCATTATTGAGACTTTGGCAGAGAATGTGGTTACTAACGCTAGAGAAATTGAAGGGGTGTTGATGCGATTGGTAAATAATTCTTTGGCTGATAAAACAGAAATTACCATGGAGATGGTGAGTAAGGTAATTGGAGTAACTAGGCAGATTGAAAAGCGAAAACCGCCCAGGTCTATTAAAGTTATTAGCATGGTGGCCAAGAATTTTGAGTTCAGAAACAAAGACCTTACGGGTAAATCTAGAAAGGCGGACTTGGTTAGAGCACGTCATATTGCCATGTATTTATTAAGAGAAGAGTTGGGAACTCAACTGGCCAAGGTAGGAGATTTGTTTGGGGGTAGAGATCACACCACGGTGATGCACGCGGTAGAGAAGATAAAACAGGCAGTGGACATTAATCAAGAGGTGAGAAACAAGGTAATGAACCTAAAACACATGATGTATTCACAATAGGTGTAAAACATATTTAAATTAATGTGTAAATGTATATAAATATAAAAGATATAAACAAAATGAAAATGTTATTAAGAAAAATATTCACAAAATGAGAAATGTTTACACAATGATTTACAAGAATTAAGAATTAAGAATTAAGAATTAAGAGCGATATGAGGGTTAATAATTTGTTTACCACAAAATGATTACGCTTAAGTTGGGTTTAGTGTTAACATATCTACATAACCTACAACTACTACAACAAGAAATATTAATAATAAGTAATAGTAAATGAAAGTCACCGTTTTAGCAGAAAATTTAAAAAAAGGATTAGGAATTGTTTTAAGGGGAGTGACTAATAAAAGTACCTTGCCGATTTTGTCTGGTGTATTGATGAGGGTTAACAGTGAAGGATTGGAATTATTGAGTACGGATTTGGAAATTAGTTTTAGGGTTAAGATTGGAGTTAAGGTAAAAGAGGAGGGAGAGTTGGTGGTGCCAGCAAAGTTGTTATTTGATCTGGTGTCTGGTTTACCGGTTGGTCCGGTTGATTTGATGGTAGAGAAACAAATTTTGAAGATTAGTGGAGGAGGAGTAAAAACAGAAATAGTGGGTCAGGCGGCGGAGGAGTTTCCTAGTTTGCCTAAATCTAAGGGAAAAACATTGAAGATTAGTGTGGATGATTTTAGGAAGAAAATTGACAGGGTGGCGGTTTCTGCGGCCAGAGATGATACTCAACCGGTATTGTCTGGAATTTTATGGGAGTTCACTAAGGATCGTGTACAGTTGGTGGCAACGGATAGGTATAGGTTGGGGGTTGATGTAATGAGCGGATTGAAGTTGGATGAAAAAATGGATGGTAAAAAATTGATTTTGCCGGCCAGGGCGTTGCAGGAGCTTTCTAGGGTTTTATCTGATGGACAGATAAGAGAGATGGGAGTGGAGTTTGATGAAGATAATCAGCAGGTGGTGTTTGTGGCAGAGTCGGTGGAGATGGTAAGTAGGTTGATTGCTGGTGAGTTTCCACCCTTTGAACAAATATTACCTGTTAACCATCAAGTACGGGTAGAGGTAGGGCGAGAAGATTTATTAGAAGCAGTTAAAAGGGCTAGTTTGTTTGCAGGAGACGGAGCGAATATTATTAAGGTAAAACTGGCTGATAATGTTCTTAGGGTTGGGGCGGAAAATAGTCAAAGGGGTTTAAGTGAAACTAGTCTTGATGTGAAGATGGAGGGGGAGGGTTTGGAGATGGCTTTTAATTCTAGATACTTGCTTGATTACTTGGGAGCTGTAGATGAGGAGAAGGTGTTTTTGGAGTCGGAGGGAGAGTTGAAGCCTGGGGTGTTTAAAATAAAGGATAAAGGTTTTGTGCAGGTAGTGATGCCTATAAGGTTGCAGGAGTGATATAGGAGGAAGGAGAGAGTGCAGGGACACCAAGAAGAATTTCAAGAGTTTTGTAGTTTGGATCTTCGGTTGTGCCAGTTAGAAATATATATGGCTCTAAAATGTTAGAGCCAGTGTTTAAATAGCCTAGAAAGCCGTTGTTTATGGTGGCGTTATCTATATCGATTTCTTGATCTGAAAGAGTGAATCTTTGGTTACCACTTATGATGATGGTAATAAATTGAGAAGTGGGGGTTGATTTTATTTCTTCTATGGTTTTGACAGGGTGGGGGTTTCCAGATTCAAGTGGTTGAAATGGGAGGTTAAGAGTAATCTTTACTAGTTTACCCTCAAGGGTATGGATGGTTTCTATGGAGTTTCCCTTGGGGAAGAGAATAGGGAGGGAGTTAATTGAGTAGTTGTAGGTGGAGGTTATTAAGATAGCCTTTTCTTTGGTAGTGTCAATGAATCTGGGTCCGTTGATATTTTGGTAGCGGGTAGAGGTTTTGGTAAGAGTAACTGAAGATGGTAGGTTAAGACTTTTTTGCAATAGAACCATGGTGTCTTGGTTTATTTGATCCGATGTTTTTGTTTGAATAATGGTCTCGGGTAGAGGTTTTTGAAGTAAGTCAAGGTTGAATTTTATTAAGTTTTCATCCTTGTTTAAGTAGATAGACGTGGCTTCTTGTGGATTGTTGTAGATCAAGATAGGTGTGTTAAGAATGGGGTTTGGTTTGTTATTGAAGTTTAAGTTTGTGGCTAGATTTTTAAGAATATCTTCTCCTTTAGTATTTTTACTGACGGAGATTATATTTATGTTCTTGGGAAGTATTAAGCTGTCTATTTGCCAGATAAATTTATTAGGAATATTTATAGATGTGGTGGTTGAGGGGAAGGGGATAGGAGTGGGTTCATCTTGAGTTGGATTGGAAGTTGATGTGAGACTTAAAATAATGATGATAATTATTACTATAACTATGGAGAGTCCGATTAGAAAATTGGTTTTTTTAGAAAGTTTTATTTTTTTCATGGGATCATTTGGGCACACTCTGTTCTTCCGATACAGCCAGGAGTAACTGGTGTGGGGAGGAATTGATTAATATCTCCTAGAGTTCCACCTCTTATTTCGTAGTGTAGATGAGGGCCGGTGGAGTTTCCAGTATCGTCGGTTATGCCAATTGTATCACCGGTATTTACTAGTTTTTCTCCATAGAATGGCACGGCAGGCATGTGGGCGTAGCGGGTGATAAAATTTATTCCTTCACATATTCCAGTAATGTCTACGTAGTTACCGTAAGGGCCAGATGAGCCTACAGCTATGGCTCTGCCTGGGTGAGTAGCTAGTATTGGAATCATGTCTCCACCGATGTCAATAGCTTCGACTCCATAATGAGTAGAGTTTGTTTGAGGTCCTTGAGTGATGGAGTAGTTACCTAAAGATGTGTCGACTGGCCAGATAGAGGGGCAGCCTGGAGGAATGGGACCTCCGGAGAAATTGTATTCTAATCCTGGTTGGTTTTCTAGTTGGGCGATGGTGGAGATTAGGGGGGCGACGGTGAAGGCGACGATGTAGATAAAAATACCGGCGACGGCAGAAGCGACGATGGTGCCAGCGGCGGAGCTGGCGGCGGCCATGGTGGCCGCGCCTAGACCGGTAAGAATGGCTCCAAAACTGGCGGCGGCTGCAACTGGTAGGGCAAGGAGGTCGCGGGCTTTGATTTTTTCGCCCCAGATGGATTGAGCCATATTTTGAATTCCGCCCCAAATTTTTTTACCAACGAATGAAATAGCGTCCCAAGCGACCATAACAAGAGCTATTGGCGCAGTAACACCACCGGCAATTAGACCGGCTTTAATACCGAGCTTAACAAGGATTTTTGCTCCTTGTTTGATGCCATTTCTCAATAATGTCTTAGCTACTAGACGAGCGGTTTTGTTGGTGACTTTTTTGGCAAAAGCTTTGTAGAGTTTTACACCTAGACGTTTACCAATTTGTTTACCAATAAGACCTTTGATTGATTGGATCGGATGGAAGATGTAGTTTAATGGTTTGGTGAAACCTTGTGGAAGTTTGCCAGAGATTTTGTTGGTAAGAGTTTGAAAGGCGCGACCGGCTTTGCCTAGTGGCTGGGTAATTTCTTTGCCAAGTTGGGAATTATCTAGAGATTTGAGTTGTTGATGAATTTCATAGGCTTGACGAGGAGGAATCTGGGTTTTTTGGTAGATTTTGGTCCATTGTTGATGGGTGAGACCTTGACTGTAGAGTTTGATGACTTGGGGTGAGAGGCTGGAGTTGGGGAATTGCTTAATGATGGCGGCAGCTTGTTGTCCGGATTGTGTGGGTTGTTGGAGAGTAGAGGGATCCATGTAACGGGTTATTTGACTTAGTTGTTTGTCTGAGATTTGGGTTATTAGGGTACGGGAAATTTTTTGAGCTACTGGGTTGTTTTCTATTTGTTGGAGTTTTTCGACCTCGGCCTTTAATCTATCATTAAAATCGCTATTGGCAGGGGTAACTTTAATGGTTGGTGACGGTTTAACTTGGTCTGGTGAAGGAATTTTGCTGGTATCAATAACAATGTTTGTTTGAGGATCAATTATCTTGGTAGGGTCAGATTTTTCAATGGCTCGTAGATAATTTTGATCTGTGGCTGGAGCAATGGCCTTGCTGATTTCTTCATAGAGTTTGTTTTTACCAAGAGCGATGGTTTTAGCTAACTCTAGGTCTTGTGAGATGAGGTAGATGCTAATAAATTTTTCTACAGCGACTTTGTTTGAAGAACCAATTACTTGATGGGCAATTTTTATGATTTCTTGACGGGGGTCTTGTTTGGGGTCAAGCTTGTCAACTTCTGGTTTGATTTTGTTTAAAGCCTCTTGGTTTTTAAGTATTTTTTCTAGGCGGATTTCTTCTCGTCTAATGTTGACGAGTTTTATTATTAGTTTTTGTTGATCAAGAGAGTATTTGGCTAGACTTGCTTTAAGTTCATTGTCTAGTTCGCTGGTGTTCATGTCTTCTACGAGTTGAGCAAGTAGGGCGGCGTTTACGACCGCTCCGGTTTCGAAGTTTGAGACTAGAGAGTTAAAGATTTCTTCAGAGTTGTTGAATAAGGCCTTTTGTTTTGGGGTTAGTTGTTCCCAGGATAACTTTAAGGCGATTATTTCTTGGATTTGAGTGTTGAGATCTTCCATGAGGTTATTTTACCTTCTTTCAAGGATTTCGGAGGGTTTGGTGGTGGCTAGGGCGTGTTCGTCTTGGCTGGCAAGGACTTTTACGGCTACGTGATTTTGACCGGCAAAAAAGATACCCTCACCTATGTTTGCGGACAAGAGAAGCATTTTCTCTCCTTGAGACAGGTAAAAGGTGTCGACAATATCCTTGATGGCGGCAGAAGATTGTTTAAAAAGCATTTTAAGAGCAGAGTTGGTAAGAATGGCTTTGCCGTAGGGTGAACCTAGGAAATCATCGACGTTTTGACTGATAATAGTGACACCTAGATAGTACTTTCTGGCTCTTTTTACAAAACTTTGTAGAATTTTGGCGGAGTCTTCGTGGCGCATTAGGTACCAAGCTTCGTCTACAATTAACAAGCGTTTTTTCATATCTTTTCTTATTTGAGTCCAAATGAAGTCTAAAATGACAAACATGACAATGGGGCGAATTTCGTCTGCTAACTCTTGCAGGGTAAAAACGGTAATAGGGGCGTTTATGTCTATGTTTGATTGTTGGTCAAAGATGCCTTTAATGGAACCCATGACGTATTTTTCTAGTCTAGCAGAAAGGTCTTTGGCTGATGGTTCTTCCATGCCTATAAGAGCTTTGTAGAGGTCTTCCATTCTAGGTGGTTCTAGAATGTGAGTTCCTGGATCTTCGGTAATACCTTTTTGGCGGTAGGTTAAAACTAGGGCTCTGTTTAAAATAGCGTCTTCTGTGGGGGACATTTGACCCAGCATAAGTTTTAAAAGAGATTGTAAAAAGAGATATTTGTAGTTCATTTCGTCCTCTGTAGATTCTTTGGGTTTAGCAATTTGGAAGGGGTTTACTTTGTGCTGGGAAGAAACAGAAAAAGAAATGTGGTTACCACCGGCGGCCTTGGTTAGCATTTCGTATTCGTTTTCTGGGTCAATGACGATGGATTGGGTGCCAAACATTAAAGATCTCATGATTTCTAGCTTAACGAAATAACTTTTACCAGCACCAGTAGTGGAGAGAACCAGCATGTTGGCGTTCTCTTGGGAGAATCTATCGAAAATTACAAGTGAGTCGTTGTGAATATTTATTCCATAGAGAACTCCTTGGTTGTCTGAAAGTTCTGAGGAAGTAAAAGGAAAGGTGGTGGAGAGAGCGGTGGTGTCCATGTTTCTTGTAATTAACAACTTGTCTTTGCAGTAAGGTAGAGTGGTTTTGAAGGCGTCTTCCATAGAGAGAGAGGCGGTTTTACTAATAATCATGAGTGAGCCTAGGGTAGACTGAATTTGTTGGGTAATGGTGTTTAGTTCTTTTAAGGAGTCTGAAGAAATGGTGACGTAAAGAGAAAATTGGAAGAATTTTTCTGAACCCTTGACTAGTTGAGCCTGAAGAACCTTGGCGTCTTCTAAGGTTGCTTGGGTACCGGCTTGGGGGATGTGACCTCTTTCAATGTCGGTATTTAACTCTGCTTCCATTTCTGTGATGCGGCGACGGAGGGTGTCTAAGGTACCTTTGGAGTCTGAGGGATAAATATACATGGCTATGTCTAAAGAGTGGTTGAAATTAATTAAAGGTGAGAGCCAGTTGGCAGAAACATAGCGGGGGTAACCAACCACAAACAAAGTCCTTAAGTATTTGTCACCTATCTTTAGATGGGAGAAATCTACCTCTATGGCTGGTGGGGCAATGATGTCTTGAATATTTTTATCCATTTTGCTTTAGTTGTTGAGGGGTAATGCCAGCAACGTAGTGGCTGGTTATGTCTTGATTGTAAATTAAGTGGAAAAGATCAATGAGTTCTGGGGTGGTGAGTTGTTTTAGTTTTAAGCCTAGTCTGGAGAACAGACGAATTAGGTGGTCTCTTCGGGGATAAAGGGTTAAAGAGGATTTTTCGATAATATAGTCAAGGTCAAAGGGTGGTTTTTGGGGTTGTTTGGCAAGGGGGTTAAATGATTTGGCTGTAAGTCCTAGTTCTGCGGTAGAGAAAGGAATAATAAGATAAAAACGTTTTTCTAAGACTCGGTTGTCCTTGACTAAACTTTTTACAAACTGGCGGTATTTTATTATGGATTCTCTGATTTTCTGTGAGGAAGTGGTTTTTATTTGAGTGTCTAGTAGATTTAGGTAGTCTGAGATGTTTTTTCTTTGAGATCTAATAATAATTTGTAAAGGAAAAGAGAGAGAGTTTAAAATACCAGCATAGGCGTAAATGGTGGCGTCTTGTTCTTCTTCGGACAAAAGGTTGAAGTTGATTGCAGTTGACTGAAGAACTAAAGCAGCAGAACCATCTTTTAAAAATACAAGATGGTCTTGGATTGTGTAGATATCAAGATGTTCTTGGGTGGACGCTTTGATTGTGTTGCTCATGATTTAGCTTGAATTTTTAAGGGTTTAACAATGTTGCCTTCTAAATTTATAGAGTAGGTGGTGAATTGAAAGTTGTCTTTTTCTGCTTTGATTTGATAAAGACCGTTTTCTAGAGCTTTGGCAAATAGGAATTGGCCAAGTTTGTTTGATTTGGTGGCTCTAGTGGTTAGGCCACCACTAATTATTTCTATTAAAACGCCGTCTAGAATTAAACCTTGGGGATTTAGAGTTAGGCCAACGATGGTGTTGGGTTGTTCTGGGGTAAAGGGAATGGGGAGGTTGGCGGTTGGGGCCGCGCCTTCAGTTTTTGGAGTGGTGCCTTGGTTGGTCGGCAAGGAAGGTTTAACTGTGGGTGTTTGTGCCGCGCCTAACTTTTGCTCTGGCAAAACTTGGGCGGG
>JAHITH010000046.1 GCA_018817845.1 Patescibacteria group bacterium | reverse complement strand
TAATTAGCCAATCATAATCTGAATTAGAAAGTTCCTGAATCAAACCAGCAAGCTCTTGCTCTAATCCACTTTGAGCAACTACCAAAGTAATTGCTAAAACAATTGCTATTATACTTATTATCACCAACAGAAACACGACAAATATAAATATTTTTGATCTAAACCAAACAGGCTTCAGAACGTCACGCAACCCCTCTTGTTTCTCCAATCCTCTCATAAAAATTATTTTATCATAGTTTTTAGTACAATATCCCCCATGTATTCCAAACGAAAGGCTCAACTTAAAAAAATCATAAGTAATTACAAAAAAACTCTTAAAAAACATCCTCAGAAGAAACGCATCTTATTGGTGTTCGGTCTATTGATAATCGGTGCCATTATTTTTTTACTAAAAGATATCCCCAACCCCAAAAAACTCACCAAATCACCCGCCCCAGTCAGCACCCAAATTCTAGACAGAAACGGAAAACTGCTTTACGAAATTTATACAGATCAAAACCGCACCCCAGTAAAACTTGAAAATCTACCAGACCACGTTAAAAATTCCACCATCTCCATAGAAGATAAAAACTTCTACTCTCATCACGGTTTAGATTTTATTGGCATCGCTAGGGCATTTTTCAAAACAGTCACCGGTCAACGATTAGAAGGTGGCTCCACCATTACCCAACAACTAGTCAAGATCGGCCTTTTACAAGACCCTAGTCGCACCATAACCAGAAAAATCCGTGAAGCAATCCTAGCCATAGCTACAGAAATTGTTTATACCAAAGACGAAATTCTAGAACTTTACCTAAACCACGCCCCTTACGGCGGCACCACCTACGGCATCCAGTCCGCTGCCCTAGCCTATTTTGACAAAAATGCTAAAGACTTAAATCTTGCAGAGGCAAGCCTTTTAGCCGGCCTTCCCCAAGCTCCCACCAGACTGTCTCCCTTCGGGGCTAATCCAGACTTGGCCTTTCAAAGACAAGCTCAAGTCTTAAATGCTATGGTTGAAAATGGATACATAACCAAAGAAGAAGCCGAAGATGCAAAAAACCAAGAATTGAAACTTTCTTCCCCTGCCACCACCATCAAAGCCCCTCACTTTGTGTTTCTGGTCAAAGAACTTTTGGTTAACCAATTTGGCGAAGACCAGGTTAATCTGGGTGGCTTAAGAGTCACCACCACCCTAAATCTAGACCTTCAAGAATACGCCCAAAGCTCTCTTTCAGCAGAAATTACCAAACTCTCAAAACTCAAGGTGGGCAACGGAGCCGCCCTAGTCACCTCACCATCAACCGGTGAAATACTGGCCATGATCGGTTCCAAAGACTACTTTGATTTAGACAATGATGGCCAAGTAAATTTAACCACCGCTTTAAGACAGCCTGGCTCGTCCATTAAACCCATTAACTATGCCGTAGGTTTGTTAAAAGGTTGGACGGCCTCTACCATGTTTCTAGATCTCCCAACCTGTTACACCATTACTGGACAAAAAACATACTGTCCTAAAAACTACGATAACTCCTTCCACGGTCCGGTACAACTAAGACACGCCCTTGCTAACTCTTACAACATTCCGGCGGTTAAAATGCTTTCCTTAAACGGTGTGGAATCAATGATAGCAACAGCCAGCGCCATGGGGATAAAAGGTTGGCAAGATCCCAGCCATTACGGCCTATCTCTTACCCTAGGCGGAGGCGAGGTAACCATGATGGAAATGGCCACCGCCTTTGGTACCTTTGCCAACTCCGGCGTTACCATTCCCCTAAACCCCATTCTCAAAATAGAAACCTATACCAACGAAATTCTTTACCAAAACGAATTACAAGAAACCCAAGACATTGTTTCCGCATTAGCTCTCTCATGGAACGATTTCTGGAATACAAAAGAAAATGAAAGACAACTCAAGTGTTCCAATACAGACTGCCCCCGCACCACCCTACCAGAAGAAGTGGCCTTCATTATCTCCAACATTCTTTCAGACAACAGTGCCCGTTCTGCCGCCTTTGGATCTAATAGCCAACTGGTTATCCCCAACAAAACCGTATCGGTGAAAACAGGTACCACCAACGACCTAAGAGACAACTGGACCATAGGTTACACTCCAGATTTTTTAGTCGCCACCTGGGTAGGTAACAACGACAATACTCCCATGAGCTACGTTGTCTCCGGTACCACCGGTGCCTCTACCATCTGGAATCGAATCATGCGCCATTTACTTGAAAGCAGAAAAGATCACCCACCCACCGAACCAAGTGGTGTAAAACAATATCAGGTCTGTAACCTTACCGGTCTTTTGGCCCAACAAGAAAACCAGTGCGACTCTCGTTCAGAGTTTTTCATTAAAAACATTCTACCCAGAGGCCAGGTTACCACCAAAAAACAAGTCTGGGTCAGAAGAAGTGATAAATATCCAATTCTAGAGGGTGACGAAACCATAGACAGAGACCTAGAAGAACACACTGTTCTTTCTGATCCCTTTATCAAAGACTTTTGCATAGACTGCGTTTATCCTCAAAATGAAGAGGGTAAAATTACCTGGCCAACCACCACCATAAACTACGATTTATTTCAACTAAGTCCCGCCCGGCCCAACTCATATCATGGCGACTAATATCTCTCTACTAAACCTAATTGGCCAACCTTTCTACAAGCTTTTAATTTTTCTCCTTCAACTACTAACCAAATTTCATCTTCGCCCAACCATTTTAATTTTCCTTCTCCTATCAATCTTTATATACTTCAGCATCTTCCACAATCTACCCAATCCAGGAGACCTCACAACACACCCACCAAAACTTACCACTCAAATTCTTGATCGGAATGGACAGTTATTATTTAAAATCTACAAACAAGAAAATCGTACCCTGGTTAGCCTAAACACTCTTCCCAACCACGTCAAAAACGCCTTTCTGGCCGCAGAAGACAAAGACTTCTACTCTCACCATGGTTTCTCACTCTCAAGTATCATTCGTGCATTTTTCAAAAATATCACCAGTCAACAACTAGAGGGCGGCTCCACCATTACTCAACAACTGATAAAAAATACCCTACTTACCCCACAAAGAAGCTTAATAAGAAAAATAAAGGAACTTGTTCTAGCCATTTATACGGAAAAAACTTACAGCAAAGACACCATTTTTCAAATGTACCTAAACCAAATTGGGTTTGGTGGTCCAGCCTACGGCATTCAAGAAGCCGCTCAACAATATTTTTCCACCAACGCCCAAGACTTAAGTCTTGCTCAGGCCAGCTTTCTAGCTGGTTTAACCAAAGCCCCTAGCAAGTACTCACCCTTTGGTGCTCACCCAGAACTAGCCATCGATCGTCAGCGTTTTGTTCTTGACCAAATGCTCTCCTCCAGATACATTTCCCAGTCAGAATATGACCAAGCCATCAACGCTCTACTTAAGTTTTCGCCTCTTGAAATAGAAATCCAAGCCCCCCATTTTGTCATGTACGTAAAAGATATCTTGGTGGATCAGTTTGGTGAAAACCTCGTCAATCATGGTGGTTTAATCGTTACCACTAGCTTAGATCTTGACATCCAAAAACAGTTTCAAGATTTTATCACCACAGAAGTCAACAGGCTTTCCAATCTAAACATCCGTAACGGTGCCGGCATCATCACCGCTCCCCAAACAGGTGAAATACTGGCCATGGTCGGCTCCAAAGATTATTTTAATAGCTCCATAGACGGTAACGTCAACCTTACCACCGCCTCTCGCCAACCAGGTTCGGCCATTAAACCCATTAACTACGCCTTAGCCTTCGAACTAGGCGCCACCCCCTCTGCCACCATCAACGACTCACCCATCACCATCCATCTACCGGGCTCTCCTCCATACTCACCCAGAAACTACGACGGCAAGTATCACGGACACATTACTCTAACACAAGCTCTAGGAAGCTCTTACAACATTCCTTCCGTTCTTTTAGCTACCAAAAACGGTGTCAATAATTTTATATCTCTAGCTCAAAAAATGGGCATCACCACTTGGGACGACCCCAGCCGCTACGGTCCTTCCGCCGCTCTAGGTAGTTTAGAAGTAAAAATGACCGATCTCGCCGTAGCCTACTCTGCCTTTGCCAACTCTGGTGTTTCCACTCCACTAACATCAATTCTCTCTGTTCAAAACCCAGAAAACAAATCCCTAATCATTAAAAAAAATCAACCAGTCCAAGTAATTAAATCAAGAACAGCCTACCAAATCACCGATATCTTATCAAACAACAACGCCCGCACTCCAGCCTTCGGCACTAACTCATATTTGAATATTAAAAAAGCTAAGGTGGCCGTAAAAACCGGCACCAGTAATGACTTAAGAGACAACTGGACAATAGGCTACACCCCTAATTTTTTGGTTGGTGTCTGGGTAGGAAACAACAACAACTCCCCCATGAGCAGGGTCGCCTCTGGCGTAACCGGCGCTTCCCCCATCTGGAACAAAACCATCAACTACCTTTTGGAAAGTTTCTCATCGGAAATGTAACACAGATAGTCCACAACCTTACAACAATTTGAAAATCTATTTACTTTTTTTAATATCATAAATGCCATGGTGTGCTGCTATGACTTTTTTCTCGATATTTATAAACATTTTCTCATATTTATCTGGGTTTCTGATTACTCTTGTTTCGTCATTTTTTACAAATTCTCTAGACAGCTCATTATCCATCAATCCATAATATAAGCTAATTTTAAATTGACTATCATTTTTTTGAGAAAGGACCATTTTTCTTCTAAAATGTCTCCACCAATTTAGTCCAACAGCGGTAGCAAATCGTTCTTCTTTATTGTTCCACTTCTCTCTATGTAGATTACGCGCCCTCTCAACATCATGTCTCGCGCTCACGTCAAAAGGATTGAAAGAATTTTCTAGTTCATCAGATTCTTTCTTATATCTTAACCAAGCGTCTTTAAAAGTTCGTGCATGTCCATACTCGTGCGCTAAAACAGCAAGTCCAGCATCTGTCGTAACGATCGGCATAAATACTGCTTGAATACGTTTCGAGAATTCACTATTGGAGTATATGTAATGATTTCTAGTTTGATATCCTTCTACGGGATTATTTTCTTCTAAAATAGAATCGGGGATTTCAAATAGATGTGGTGCTTGTGTGTCTACGAGATAAACCACGTTTTTCTTATTTGGATCCTGGCGTTTAAAGGATTCTAAAAGGTTTTCCTCCTTTACTCCGTAATTAATAATGCAAGATTCAACAATAAGATAATTAGAACAATCAAGGCCAAATATTTCGGGGTCTCTGACAAAGTCTTTCTGTGTTGGGATTCGCAGGGTATACTTAAAGCGATAGCCGTCAGTGCTATCAAAAGATATCAGCACCTTTTCTTCCTCTTTCTCATAATTAACATTGCTTACATCTTTCAATTTTTCCAAAAAAGATAAGCCTGGATATTTATGAAGAATATCCTTTTTATCTCTGGCAATCTCTGATGCAGCTTCAGTTTCAACAAGTTCCTCCATATACGTAATATACTATATCTGAACTCTAGACACACTATTCAGTCAAATAAGTTTGATTTCTCACTGGACGAAATAAAAATCCTTATGCCTCAACTCAACCAACAACCAGAATTTCTTTATATTGCAAATTAGCTTTCGCTTGAGCTTCCTCATATGTATCAAGCTTGCCCATCTTATGATCTACAAAAACCTTCATTGACTCCACAAAACTTGCTTTATCGGTAACTGCCAACAAAGTGTCCACTATCTGCTCCGAACCTTCACCGGCATAAGCAATAAGATCTGCTCTAACATCATTTGACTCTCTCCTCAGTGCTTTCTCCAAGACTGGTTTTACTAAATCCTTGACCGTTTCAGTCAATCCAAAATTTTCTGCAAGTTGCATCACGGAACCATATCTTTTAGCTTCGGCATATACTTTCCATTTATCTGCAAGGTAAGTATCCAATTGTTCAAATGTGAATCCTTTCTTTACTAATAAATAGGTTTTTAAAATTTTAATATCTACTCCCCACTTTACCTCCGCTTTTTTTTGTTCTCCTCCTTCATCTAAACCGGGGTCAATAAGTGCCCCCATTTTTTCAAAAATCATTTCTTCAGGGTTTTGAACATAAATCGTTTTACCCTCAAGAACCACGGCTTGCCAGGGAAAATCAGAGTTTTCTTGTCGAACCAAAAAATCAACCATTTGTTTTCCCAAGCCAACATATCCTCTACTCAACTCTTGTTCTTTCTCACCCCAGCCAAATTCTTGCATTACTTTTTGTTTTTTATCCTCTTCCACACATATGTCAAAATCATTTTTTCCACCAGCAATCCTTTGTTCTAACAACATTAAGTCTCCAATTTTTGAATCATCTTGCTTAAGTTCGTTGAGCAAAGCATACATACCCATACTACCCATAAAAGCAAATTTTTCCTGTGTTTTACCAGACACATTCTTAGCAGCTTCAGATACATTCTCCAACACAACATCAAGTTTCCTTCGTTCTCCTGCCTCAATATCATGAGTTATCTCAGCTATTTTACTGGGTAATATTTTCTCAGTCGTGGACAATTGTTCAACCGAAAACGCTTGTAAATTACTTTCACCTTCCATACCACCATTTTACATCAAATAATATCAAAGTAAGGAGGAAGAACACTTAAAATGTTAACGTATTAAAACTCATACACCGCCGAGCCAAAAAAATCTCTATTTTTCTCCACTTTTTCCTTTTTCTCCAACTTAACTCCTCCTGAAACAATATAAAAACCCAAACTAACCAATATCGTAATAAAAAGCACCGCAAATATCACCCATCTCTCTCTAGGTTTATTTCTCTTTTTTTTATTCTTCTTTTTTTCACCCCGATCCTCCTCCCCATCTCGCTCACCCAATTTCAATTGCCTACCGTTTTCTTCCTCCTTTTTCATTTCTTCATATTTACCACCGTCTCTGGCATTCTTCCATTTAACACCGCTCTCACAGAATCTACCACCATCTCTGCCATAGCCAGCCTTACCTCAATTGTGGCAGAAGCAATGTGCGGCGTTAAAACCACATTAGGTAGTTTAATCAGCCTTTTTGGAATATTTATCTCGTCCCAAAACACATCTAGCCCTGCCCCAGCAATTCTGCCAGCTTCCAAAGCTTCAATTAAATCATTCTCATTAATCACCGGCCCCCTAGCAGTATTAATCAAAATCGCCGACCGCTTCATTAACTTCAACTCTTTCTTACCCATCAATCCTTCCGTTTCTTTACACAAAGGCACACTCAGACTCACTACGTCTACCATCTCTAAAAGTTGTTCCAGCGAATGATAAACCACCCCCTCCATCTCCTCATATTCTTCATCTCTCGTCCTAGAATTATAAATTACCTTCATCCCCAAACCCTTAGCCAACTTAACCGTCCACCTACCAATTCTACCCAATCCCACTACCCCCATCACCTTTTCCCGCACACCCGTTCCTACCAACAAGTCCGGTTCCCAGCCAGCAAACTTACCC
>JAHITH010000005.1 GCA_018817845.1 Patescibacteria group bacterium | reverse complement strand
TGGTACTTTCCTAGCTACAAACTATTTTTACTGCCGGGGTTTACTGGGCAAGATATAGACGTGAAGGTGTTGGAAAATGGTACGGGTAATTATGATCTACATGTGGGCGAGTTGACCGCAACCAAAGAAGAGTGGAAGAAGATAGAAGGTAAACTAACAGATACTGGTCAGCAAGATAGTTATCAGGTGACTAGTAGCGGAGGCCAGTTGCAGGTTAGTCAGGGTGGGGTAACAGCCCAGAATGGGTTAGAGGTAACGGCCGGAGTGCTGGAGTTAGTGGAACCAGGATGGGATGCAGAGGGAAATGTGGATAAGGTGCTAGACGGAAGTTTGAGTATTTTGGATAGGTTAATTGCAGCCAGAAAAATTAGGTACTCGTTGATGGAGGTGGTAAAGGCTGGCACGGTGGAGCCGGCCTTAAGGGTGTGGATTAGTTTAGATAGGTTTATGGAAGAGCTGTTAACCAATGATACATATATAAACGCGGATCAGGTAAGTAGACAGGTACAAGCGGTTCCTTATCATAAGCAGGGCACAGAGAATAAGCTGGCAATTAGTGGTAGTTTTTATTCTGGTGAGTTTTTGGGTGAAGCAGATGGGCAAGGTGAGTTGGTTGGAGCGCTTGGTGCGGGGCAAGAAACGCTTAAGCTAGACAAACTACACAGTGCTAGATACTTGTATTTACTAAGCCTGGAGTTGAGAAATTAGGATTTTATTTATCGGTTTTGAGCTTCCCGATTTGAACAATATAAAAAAGTTTGTGAGGATGTTTAACTTGTGCCTTTTGAATAGCAGTATACTTATCTTCATCAACGAATATTTCTTTTGTGTTTGTTTCAATAACTGCGAAATGACCAAGATTAGTTTTCTCCAACTCCTCTCTCTTGTTAAAGTAAATTTCTTCACCCTTGGTGATTAAATCTCCTGGAGTTATATCCCTCACATTTTGATTACTCATTGCATGTTTTATTATATACCAGTAAAATATTTGTACTTATTATTAATTAAATACCTTATTTAATTTATTTTGCCATTCGTCTTCGGCTAAAACCTGATAATTTATTTTAAGATCCTTTTGTAAACCTAAATCAGCCCAGGCTTTTTCTGTGCCTAAATCGTTACACAAATCAAAGACTCTGCGTTTGTAGTTTGTGTCATCGCTATCCTTTAGGTGTAAGCCTTTTGTTTCTATTACATGAACCTTATCTAGCCCCCCACCATTATCCTGGGTAGAAAAAAGAAAGTCGGGGTAAATTTTTTGCTTGTGCCAGCCTTGGACATAGTAATCATGCTTTGAAATGTTTCTGTACCAAAAGAGTAATCTTTTTTGATCGTCCAGATACCAAGCTACGGCTTTTTCGGTTTCATTCAACCCCTCTTCAGCAACGTAGTCAAACAAACTTTTTTGTAGTTGTTCCCCGCTTTGTTTGTTGAATTTCTTCCAGTTGGATTTTATAACTTGTTTTTTGGGTAGACCTGGTCGACTTTTTATAAGCATAAATTTAATGTCTCCCTTATTTATTGCTTTGTCAAAAACTTGTTTTGATAGTTTGTCTTTTTCGGTTACTAAAATTTTTCTTAATTCTTCGATAATAAAAGGTAGGTTGGCTGATATTTGTTCTGGTTTATGTTTTTTAGATAACTTCTCTAAAATGTGCTGAGTTATTAAATGAGCTGTCCAGGGATTGGTTACAATGTCTAGAATGTTTCTGGTAATGTATGTAGTGTCGATACCCGAGTCAAATTGTTGTTGGATTTCCTCACTTTCTGTTTTTATTAAGATGTCAGGATCTTTGTGTATACCTATTCTTGAAGCAAAATCTTGAGATTTTTTCCTTGCTAATGAAAGTGATTTAATTTTAGACAGGTCAACCTTGCTCCAATCAGTAAACTGAGCAATATCCATTTCATAATTGACTAGACTCCACTGCCCGTTTTGCTTCGAGGCAAAAAAGGGTAATAAAATCTGATCTACCTGTTGCTTAAACTCCTCCCTTGGATAAATGGTTCTTGATTGGGTTTCAATATCTTCTAGGCTTTCTCCCTCACTTATTCTAGAAGCCAGATCACCCAAACCTTCTTTTTCAAAGCCCTTCTTAATTTTTTCTAGTAGGTCGTGTGTATCTTGCTTGAAACAAAAAACATAGCTTTCGTCTAATAACCTAACATTTGTTTTCCTAGCATATGGTTGGCGAAGTATCCTACCGATTAATTGCGTTAAGCTGGTTGGGGCTCTGGTGTTGGTCAAGATTGTCAAAACATATGCAAAGGGGCAATCCCAACCTTCTTGAAGTGCATATTTAGTGATTATGTATCTAATTGAACAATCATCACTAAGTAGGTCAATTCCTTCGATGTCGTCTTTTGAACTTGACTTAATGGCTATTTCTTCTGCTTTTATTCCTGCTATTTTTATTAACCACTCTTTTACATCTTCAGCGTGAATTGATTTTCCATCTCTTTGGTCAGGGCCTGTATTTTCTACCTGTATCAAACAAATTGGTCGAATATATCTGTTGGTATTAGAGCGATGATCATTGGCAGTTTTTTCTAGTAGATCTCTTTGTTGAATACTGGCTCTCATGGTGTCTGTCCAGTCGGTACTGGCCTTGTTTACTATATGAAGATCAAGCTTTATCATCTCTTCTTGGTTTAGCTCTGTGCCAGAAACATTGACCAATTTGTTGCTGTTTTCTGGTGGTGTTGCCGAAAGTTCAAGTAAAATTGATGGGTTAAAACCCCTTAGAGTTGATTGGGCAATTTCGCTATATGCTTTGTGACCTTCATCTAAAATGATGATTGGCCGCAAGAGTCGTAGAGTATTACCTAAAGATGTTTTGATCTGTTTTCCCCAGAAATCATCATCGTTACCAAAGTGATCAAGGTTGGGAATTTCTGCCAATATTTTTTGATGATCTTCAATTTTTTCCTCGGAAGGGAAAAATTCGGTATAGCCTCCGCTATCTCTAAACATCCTTAAGGTTTCTTTGTTTTGTCTGGAGGCCGCGGGGAGCATAAGCATCATGATTATCAGATTTTCCTGTATGTCTGATGGGGTAAACTTATCCCATCTTTCTAAAATCATGGTTTTGTTGCTACTGGTATTATCAAGCATTTGGCGGTATGGATGACTTTTGTCCTTTAGGTTCTTTAGGGTTTGTTTGTATATTTGGTTTGTAGGTACTATCCACAAAACCAAGCCTTGTCTTTGATTCAAGTAACTTTGATTGATTAAATCAATAGTTTTAACAGCCAATAGGGTTTTTCCACCACCTGTGGGAATTTTTAAGCAAAAATTGGGTAGCTGTTGGTTTAGCCCGTTTTGTTTAGAATGGTAAATTTTGTTTATCCTTCCTTTAAAAAATTCTTCCCAGGCTTTTTTTGGCCAGTTTATTTCACCGACACCTACTTTAATAGCTTTTTGGTTTTTCCCTCGCCAAATGCTTAACAACTCAAGATATTTCTTGGTTTGTTTTAGGGTTTGTAGTTGATAGTTTTTAAGCTCCATGCTTAACCTTTCATCTTGTAAATTTCGAAGGGGAGTTGGGCAAAGTCGATTTGATATTGATCGAGATAATTTTGATCAAGGTATTTTGTTGGAGCAAAAACTAGTCGCTTTTTTCCGTTAAGCTTACCCAAAGCCTTGGCCTTGTCCAAGGTAAGAGCAGTATTTCTCAAATATTCTAAATCTGGTTTGTAAAATAAGAAAACTTCGTGTGTTTTTGACTGGCCAATAAATTGGTGTTTTTCGTCTAGTTCAGACTCATCAAATTCTTCGCCTGTTGCAGTGTAGAAAACGTATCTTGCTAATTCTTTGAAAGAGGGTAAATTTTTGCCAGACAAAATACTTTCCATTTCAATGGGGTCGCCTAGTTCAAAGTAACTAAACGAGCCACCCAAACCTTTTTTAATAACCCGCCTTACTCTTTCGGCGGTAATTTTGTCTGCATAGTCTTCCATTTCTACCAGAATAAATTTCCTATTTCCTCCATCTTCTTTATTTAACTGAAGTACTGCATGAGCTGTTGTGCCTGAGCCAGCAAACGAATCCAAAACAATATCGTCTTTATTTGTTGAAAGTTCTAAAACTCTTTTGATCAAAGATGTTGGTTTGGGAGTGCTGAACGGTGTTTCTGATTCTGGAAATATTTTTTTTAGTTCTTGTTTAGCGTTTTGGTTATGACCCACGTCGTTATGTAACCAAACAGTAACAGGTACAATTCCTTCTTGAACGTTTGTCCTGAATCTTTTATATCGTGGCATATTACTTCCTTTTGTCCCAAACCAGACATTATTTTCTTTTACTGCTTTTAGAAAAGATTTTTGTGAAATGGACCAGCTTCTTCCTTTGGGTGGATAGAATGTTTTCCCGGAGGGTGATTTGATAGGATAGATGTCTTTGGGCGTGACCCTCTTGACTGTCATATCACTAGAAGACCACTTCCCTCGTGGATCGTTATCTGGATTCTTAAATCTTTGTTCCATGTTTTTAGTTCTGGGTAGCAGGTTTCTTGTCCATCCAGTTGTTTCCCCTGTTTGGTATTTATGTTTTGCGTACACGATAATAAAATCGTGATTATCAGAAAAATATTTTGCATCATTTTGTGGAGAAAACTTTTTTTGCCAGATGATATTGGTGATGAAGTTTTCTTGGCCGAAGATTTCGTCCATGAGTTGTCTTAGTCGATGTTGTTCGTTGTCGTCGATTGAGATAAAAATAACACCATCGTCTCTAAGTAGCTCGCGCAAGAGCTTAAGGCGTGGAGTCATCATGCAGAGCCATTTGTCATGGCGGGTCATGTCTTCGTTGTCAACAATTTTCCCTAGCCAGTCTTTGAACATGGGGTGACTAACATTGTCGTTGTAGACCTACATTCAAGGTCGAATTGCACCACCTGCTAATTTTAACTCTCTTGAGTATACCT
>JAHITH010000045.1 GCA_018817845.1 Patescibacteria group bacterium | reverse complement strand
TGATACGCGATTTGATAACCCAACATTTAACGAGATAACTATTAAGGCTTCTGATACATATGAATTTTCTTGGAATAAATTTAACAAGAAAGCTAGGTTAAAAAAGGATGGGATGGAAATTGCTAACTTCATACTTCCGGAACGTCCACTTAATATTTGGATATACAAACCTAAAAACATGATGGCAATAATCACTACACCCAAAGAAAGGGTAACTGATGTTCACAACTTATATTTGTATTCTGATGGTAATTTATTCAAATCGTATGGAGGTAGAGACGATACTCGTGGGACAGATACTTTGTACAGCTCCAATTCCTCTACTGTAGAATCCTTAATGGAAGTATGGGAATCAGATCCTGACGTTTGGTTCTCTCCAAAAGGGGATTTTCTGTTGCTAAATGCTGACACTCATGCAGACCCTCAACTGGTTATTGTCAATACAATAACTGGAGCTAAGGTAGCAGAGCCAGATGGTGAGTACCCATTCAATAATCTATACTGGGGTCCAGACGGAGATTGTTTCGTTTATTCAATTACACCTGGTTATTATGAAGGTTTTATAGCTGGGGCATATAGAAGACTTGACTACAATGGCAATAAACTTGACTATTATAATTTCACGACGCTTCTAGAACTGTATTCAAATGATCCCGTGGATTCTACGATCAACATGCCTGATGATTTATTTTTATTGTCTGATTCTTTCGATACAAAAAATGCAGAGGTTTATTGGAGTCAAAACTGTTCAGGAATCATCAGTCAAAGGATAGATGCTGTTTCAGAAATGTACTATATTTTTGACATTCCTAATAACATTTTCTCTAAACTTGAAAATAAACCTAAACTTGAGGAATATAGTTCAAGTCAATCTGTCGATCAGGAAAATATTTTTTTTGTAGGGACTGAGCAGAATTAGTCGCAATGGTACTTTTGCTTTGATGTGGGTATTGTAGCTTAAAATGTAATTGACATGCGTCATTCTGGCAGTTCCTGGACTTGGCCAGGACGATGGTCCAGAATCTGATTCTGGATGCGTTCGAAGACTCACTTACCAGAATGACAGGTTTGTGGGTAAGGGACCGATGCCAAAGGCCGGTTCAATATCGGCACTGGGACGGTATAGTAGAATTATGTTTATGAGGTTAGGTGTTTATTATGTTTACTTGTTATTGGTTTGGGGAGTTTTTAGATATTGGGTGAGATTGCCAGAAGTGATTGAGGAGTTGTGGTTTAAGCCGATCATTTGGTTGGTACCTTTGTTTTGGTGGCGTGTAAGTTTGGGTGGAAAGCCAAAGTTGTTTAACAATAAGTGGTTTTTAAGTGGAGGTTTGGGGGTGTTGGTGGGGATTTTTTATTTTGGATTGTTTAAGATAATGGGTTTTGCTGGACAGATGAATTGGGGCTTGAACTTATTGGGAATAGCTTTAGTAACGGCGGTGGTGGAAGAGCTGACATTTAGTGGATTTGTTTTAGGATTAATGGATAACTTGGTGATGGTTGGTTTAATGGTAGTAGGAGTGCATTTACCGATTAATATTTTTGTGTATGGTGTTGGTGGTAGAGAACTACTAGGGGTTGTGGTCTGGCTTTTTTCTGTGGCGGTAATTAATGGGTGGATAAGACAGAAAACAGGAAACGTGACGGGGTCGATTATTGCCCGTTTTATGTTGATGCTGGCGGTTTTGTAAACTTACCAAACCAATGACGCGATCGCGTAGGTGGATTGGTATAATGGTTTGTATATGAGGTCAGGGACTTTGTGGTTGTTGTTTTGGGAGTTCGCAGGGGAATTTTTTGGTAATTATAGTGGGAGTTTGAGGAGGCTGATGAATTTTCAACCTGGGGAAAGCTCATCAGTTAGTAAAAGTTTTGAGTACGCAAAGAAAAAGTTTTTGGAAAATCGACAGATTAAAATAGATTCAGATTTTTTGCAATTGACATCATTAGGCAGAAAAGATTTGTTAAAACAGTTTCCTTTGCTTGAATGGAGAAAAAAGAAATGGGATGGGGTTTGGCGAGTGGTGATGTATGATTTTCCTGAAAACAAGAAAAGTAAAAGAGATTCACTGCGTAGGTTGTTAAAGAAGCTGGGTTTTGCGCAGTGGCAAATTTCTGTATGGGTTTCTCCTCATCCTGTGATTAAGGAACTTAATGATCTTTTAGTTGAGCATGAATTGGAGGACTATTGTAGCGTGCATGAATCAAGAAGGGTGGTGGGTTCATCAGACATGTTGTTTGCCGAGAGAATATGGAAGTTAAGCGAAATTAACAAGAGGTATAAGGAGGTATTAAAGGAGTTTGATGAAAATAAAAGGCTAGATTGTTTGAAGGAGTTGATGAGAGATCCGTTTTTACCTAGAGAACTATTGCCTAATGATTATTTGTGGGAGAGCTTGATGAAGCGAGTAGTGAGTTTACCAAACCAATGACGCGATCGCGTAGGTGGATTAGTGGTTGGATTGGTAGATTTTTATTTGAATGTCAAGTATCCCTTTTTTTAGAGAGGAATTCTGGGGTGTTTTTGTGATGTATTATAATGTTGTTTATGGATGATGAAAATGTTCGAAGTAACGATGAGGATAGGGTTGTTACAGAAAGAAGTGTGGAATATTTCGCTAATCAAGTGGAAGGAAAAGTTATTTTTGGGAAATTGCCTGCAGATACTTTGTTGGATGGAGAAAAAATTGTAGAGTATCCGTTAAGTTTTAGCTTTCATGGTAAGGATAATCCGTTGAAGATAGAAATTCATAAGAAAAGTTTGATGAAAAAGCTACAAGGAGGTATTTATAAAAATGTGGATGATCTTAAGTTTTTATTGCAAAGACAGATGGTGACGGTGATGCCAGAAGATAGTGAGGGCATGAAGGTTTTGGCGGTTTATTTTTTTCAAGATACAAAAAATAGTGATGTTGGTAGGACTGGTTTTTCTCCGGCTGCTTATGTAGTAAGGTTGTCTGCCAAAGTAGCTGATGAGTTTGTCGAGACAATAAAGAAAAATCCTGGTACGCTGGAGGGTTTCTATCAGCGTGTGTTTTCTGGACTAGATGCGAGTGATGGTCGCGGAGGTATGAGTAGGATAAAGGCAGATGGGTTTTATGTTTTAAATGATGTAGAAATTCCGGAAGAAGTATCGAAAAATAAAGATCGTTCAAGTGTTTTGGTTAGTTTTTTTCAAAATCTGGAGAATTCTGGAGGATATTTTGAGTATTTGTAAACTTAATTTTACAGTTTCGAGCTGTAAGATTAAGTAGAGCTTACCAAACCAGTGACGCGATCGCGTAGGTGGATTAGTGGTTGGGTTTGAGGCTGGGATTTGCTTAAAATGGGGTTTGGGTGTAGGATGTCACCAGATATGCCAAAAGAAATAAAGGTAAGTGAGTTAAAAAGAATTGATAAGCAGGTAGAAAAGAATTTTAAGAATCAGACGAGTTTTTTAGAGTCTTTAGTTAAACAAAAGAGTGTGAATCCAGACAGACTTGGTTATGAAAATTCTTCAGAAGAGGGAATGGCAAGGGTAATTAGAGGCAAGCTTAGGGAAATGGGGGTGGTGTCTAGGTATTTAAGGTGTAAGAAAAAAAGACCAAATTTGGTTGTTTCTTGGGGTCCTACTAGATCCAGAAAGTCCTTGGCTTTAGTAGGACACATGGATACAGACGAGCCAATTGGTGAAAATAAGACACAGTGGTATTCGGGAGAGGTTAAGGATGGAAAGATGTATGGAACAGGGGTGTTAGATATGAAGGCCTCTTTATCTGCTTATGTTTTTGCTTTGAAAGCTTTAAAAGATTTGAAAATAGAGTTGGATGGTAAATTGAAGTTGGCCTTTACGGTGGATGGGAAAAGTGAGATTTCTTCTAAGTTGGGTTTGCAGTATTTGGTTAAGAAAGGATTTGGAGCAAAGGTGGCTTTGTTGGCTAAGCCTGGAACAGACAAGATAGCGGTGGGTCATAGAGGTGGGTATAGGTTTAAGATAAATGTAAAAGGTGAGGAAGTTGATACTGGTAGAAAAGCTTGGGAAAAAGGAGTGAGGGGAAGAAATGCGATTACTGATATGCACAAGATTATTGTTTGTTTGGGTGGTTTTGATTTACCGTTTAAGCCAGCGAGAGCGTTTCCTGGTAGGGTGCCGGTGTTTACTTTTCCTACCAAAATTGTTGGCGGTAGGGTGGTTAATATGGTGCCGGGTAAGTGTGCGGCTTGGGGAGATGTAAAGCTTTTGCCGGGGAATACTCATAGTCAGGTGAGATGG
This sequence comes from Patescibacteria group bacterium, assembly GCA_018817845.1. Taxonomy (GTDB): domain Bacteria; phylum Patescibacteriota; class Microgenomatia; order UBA1400; family MFAQ01; genus JAHITH01. Next base: position 18,369 of record JAHITH010000045.1, on the reverse strand, counting down.
TGGTTAGAAGGAAGGCTTGAGAATTTAAAGAATGTGGATTGGGAGTTGGAGGATTTGCTATATATTCCGGCAATGGAGGTTGACAAAACTGATAGATGGGTGAAGTTGTTACATGAACAAGCTGGTGTGGTGTTGGGCAATTTGCCAAAATTAGAAGGGTGTGGTCCTTGGAATGATGCTTGGATGTTAACTCAGACGGATACTCCTTGTTTGGCTGGTTTTGGGCCTGATGGAGTGATTGAAGAAGATGAAGGAGAATGGGTGGATCTAAATAGCTTGAAACAAATGACGCAAATAATTACTCGGTGGATTTTGGTGTATTTGGGGAAGAAGTAAGATTTTTAGTATTCGAAGAAGATTTTGCGGTGATTAGCCTGGTGAGTAGTTTTGATGTATTAAGTGGTGGTTGCTATTGTAGAGGTCTTATTTTATGGTAATGGATATCTATGAATAAAGTTGTATATAAAAATATTAAAAATGATTTGAAGAGATTGCCAGATGATTTGCCCAAAGGGAGTTGGTCTAAACAGGCAATTAGGATTTTACAAGAAAGATATTTGGATAAAGATGACTCTGGTAAAGTGATTGAGACTCCTGATGAGATGGCGTGGCGAGTGGCTGTAGCGGTGGCTAAGGCAGAGGAAGTTTGGGGTACGAGCAAGAAGGGTGTGATAAGGCAGGCAAAAAAGTTTTACAGGTTAATGGTGGGAAGGAAGTTTTTGCCTAACTCTCCTACCTTGATGAATGCTGGTAAGGGTAATGGTCTTCAGTATTCGGCCTGTTTTGTGTTACCTGTGGAAGATTCTTTGGAGGGAATTTTTGATGCTATTAAATATCAAGCTATTATCCATCAGTCTGGTGGTGGGACGGGTTTTTCTTTTTCGAATTTGAGACAAAAAGGAGCAATAGTGAAGAGAAGTAAGGGGGTGGCTTCTGGACCAGTTAGTTTTATGAGGGTGTTTAATGAGGCGACTCAACAGATTAAGCAAGGCGGGACAAGAAGAGGGGCGAATATGGGAATTTTGCAAGTGGATCACCCTGATTTGCGTGAGTTTATTACTTGTAAGATTGATGGAGGAATTACTAATTTTAATATTTCGGTGGCGGTGACAGATGAATTTATGAAAGCGGTAAGGGAAGATGCTGAATATGATTTGAAGGCTCCACACACAGGAGAAGTAGTTGGTTCTGAAAAAGCAAAAGAAATTTTTGATCTAATTGCCGAGACTGCCTGGAAGACTGGTGATCCAGGGATTGTTTTTATAGATAAGATTAATAACAGTACTGCAAATCCGGTACCAAGTAAAGGACCGATACAAAGTACCAATCCTTGTGGTGAGCAGCCACTTTATCCGTTTGATGCCTGTAATTTAGGGAGTATATTTTTGGATAAGTTTGTTGTAAGAGAGAAGGGAAGGAAACCTAGAATTGATTGGAATGGTTTAGGGAAAGCAGCCAGGGAAGCAGTTAGATTTTTAGATAATGTAATTGAAATAAATCCATATCCATTGAAGCAAATTAATGATGTTGTTCGTTCCGTAAGGCGAATAGGATTAGGGATCGGAGGTTGGGGAGATATGCTTTATTTACTAGGAATTGCTTATGATTCTGAAGAGGCGTTGATGTTAGCTAGGAAAATAATGAAGACAATTAAGGAGGAAGGGCATAAGGCTAGCAGGAACTTGGCAAAAATTAGAGGTCCGTTTGAGTTGTGGAATGAAAGTATATTTGCTGATGGAGAACTGATGAGAAATGCCACGGTAACAACAATTGCACCAACTGGTAGTATTGGTATTTTGGCTGCTACAAGTGGTGGTTGTGAGCCGGTGTTTGCTTTGTCTTACAAGCACATGGTAAAAGATGAGAGTTTGAATAGAGAGCTTTTTTTTACTGATTTTGCTTTTGAGAAAGTGGCGCGTGATGAAGGGTTTTGGAGCGATGCTTTAGCTAAAAAAGTGGCGAAGATGGGTAGTGTAAAGGGTTTGCCAGAGGTGCCAGAAAAGTGGCAGAAAGTTTTGGTGACTTCGCATCAGATTAGCCCGGAATGGCATGTAAAAATGCAGGCGGCTTGGCAGGAACATACGGATAATGCTGTGAGCAAAACGGTTAATTTACCTAATGGTGCTAGTGTAGAAGATGTGGCCAATGTTTACATGCAAAGTTATGAGTTGGGTTGTATGGGAGTAACGGTTTATAGAGATGGAAGTAAAGACTGGCAGGTATTGAATGTGGGGAAGTCCCGATCTTCGCAGAGCGAAATCGAGGATGGCAAGAGCCAGATTGAAGGTAGTGAGGATGAAATGGCGGAGTTACAGCCAAGGCCTGAAAGATTGACTGGGAGTACTTATAAAATTAAGACTCCGGTGGGAACGGCGTTTGTGGTGATTAATTCTGATGATTTGGGAAATCCATTTGAAGTGTTCATTAATGTGGGTAAGGCAGGAACTCATGTAATGGCTGATGCGGAGGCTATTGGTCGATTGCTATCTATGGCTTTAAGAATCCCTTCTGCATTGCCGGCTAAGGTGATAGCGGAAGCAATGATAGAACAACTGGCGGGTATCGGCGGGTCGGAAAGCGTGGGTTTTGGTAATGATAAAGTAAGAAGTTTGGCCGATGGAGTTGCCAAGATGTTAAAGCATTACTTAGAAGAAAAAGAGGGAAAGTTTTTAAATGGTTACTCTGATAGAAAAGATTTGGAAACGGGTAAAGAATTGATGTCGGTTAGACAGGAGCAGTTGATATTAACTGCAAAAAAGGCAGATCTATGTCCTGATTGTGGACAAGCTAGTTTGGTGTTAGAAGAGGGTTGTGCTAAGTGTTATTCTTGTGGGGCGAGTAAGTGCTAAAAATTGTCAGTCGTGCTTTGGAAGTGATAGTTTGGGGGTAAGTGGTGTTTTTTGTTGATGTGTGGGTGAAAAGTTGTATTTTATAAGATGAGAGATGGGATTCTGCAGGTTCCACATCTGAACAGTCACTAAGAAGCGACAGTGTCCGATGAGAAACCTGGGCAAAATTGGTAGCGGGACGGTATACTTTAGATATGCCAGTATTGCAGGAAAAAGAACCAAGAATACCAACAACAGAAGAACAGGCTTTACAGGAAGTGGATGGTTATATAGAACGGGTGGAGAAACAGGCGGAAACAAAAAAACCAGCTGGGCCGTTGCAACCAGCTAAGCCGAGTGGTGATGATTTGCAAATAAGTGACGATGCTGGAAACGTGGTGATGCAGGCGGCTCAGCAACAAAAAGAGATAAAGATTGTGTTACCGTTAGATGAGGAAGAAGTAAGAAATGGCTTGCATCATAAGATATTTGATGCGGTTAGGTGGTTGGCGGAGTGGTGTGTGATGATTATTAAGAAGTACCCTGGCAAGGTGTTCTACAAACAATGATTGATTTAGCCAGCATGATTCAGTATGTTTTTGGAGTAGTTTTGGGATTGTCGTTGTTTTTAATGGTGTTTTTGGGTTTGGGAATAATATTATTGCAGTGGCTTAGGTTTAAAAACAGAGAGGAAGTGAGCCTTAATTTTGTACTGTTGGAGTTGGCGGTACCAAGAGACAATGAGGTAAAGATAGATGCGGCGGAACAGATGTTTGCGGCGTTGTCTTCTATTAAGAAGGGTGGTTTTTGGCAGAAGTTTAAATCACAGCAACATTTATCGTTTGAGATTGTGGGTAAAAAAGAAGACATTAGGTTTTACGTTTCGTGCCATAGGGATAATATGGAGCTAATAGACAAGCAGTTGGCGGGGGCTTATCCTGGTATACAGGTGAAAGAGGTAGAGGAATACAATATTTTTGATGATAAGGGCAAGGTGGCTTTTACGGAGTTGGTTTTAAAGAACGAGTCGTTTAAGCCAATAAAGAGTTACAAGGATTTATCGGTTGATTCTTTGTCTGCGGTTACTTCTTCTTTGGCTAAGTTTGGTGATGGAGAGTCGGCGGTGATTCAATTTATTGTGAGTCCGGCAGATTCTGTTTGGAGTAAGTCCGGTGGAGGATATTTATCCAAAACAAAAAAGGACGAGGCGGATCCAGAGAAGGCAAGTTTTAAGATGAGTCCGCAGGATATGGAAGCGATTGACCAAAAAATAGGTAAACCAGGGTTTTTAACAAGTGCTAGGATTGTGTGTGTGGCGCCTAGTGAGGGGCAAGCCAAGAGTAACTTAAGTAACTTAAAAGGGGCTTTTGCTCAGTATTCTAGCGATTTGAATAGTTTTTCTTCAAAGAAAATTAGGTTTAAAAAAGGTTTTATGGTGGATTTTGTTTATAGATATCAGTCGATGTTTGGTAATAATTCTGTTTTGTCTAGTGATGAGTTGGCGACCGTTTGGCATATGCCGAATAACACGATAGCAACGCCACATATTTATTGGTTGAATGCCAAGAGTGCACCGGCGTCTGGTGGGTTCCCGTCTACTGGAATTTGGTTGGGTAGATCTATTTATAGGGGTCAGACAAGAAATATATTTATGAGTGAGGCGGACAGAATGAAGCATATGTATATTATTGGAAGAACAGGTACGGGAAAGACGGAGTTTTTAAAACAAATGATTATTCAAGATATGAGGGCGGGTAACGGTTTGTGCTTCTTGGAGCCACACGGTGACGGAATTGAGGAATTGTTAGAGATGGTGCCACCAGAAAGAGCAGAAGACGTGATTGTGTTTGACCCGGCGGATGAAGAGAGGCCAATTGGGTTTAACCCAATGTCGGTTAAAAATTATGAGGAGATTTATCAAGTGGCCAGTTCCATAATTAATTTGATGTATAAACTTTATGATCCAAACAAGACAGGTATGGTTGGTCCTAGGTTTGAGCATTCTATAAGAAATATTATGTTGACGGTGGCGGTAGAGAAGGGAGCTGGGTTTATAGAAATTGTGCGGGCTTTGACTGATAGTAAGTATGTGCAGGAGTTGTTACCTAAGGTTAAGGATCCGATAGTAAAGAGGTACTGGACGGATCAGATAGCCCAGACGTCTGATTTTCATAAATCGGAGGTGTTGGATTACATTGTGTCTAAGTTTGGCAGGTTTATTACTAACAAGATGATAAGAAATATAATAGGGCAGAGTGAGACGACTTTGGATTTTAGAAAAGCAATGGATGAGGGGAAGATTGTATTTTTGAAACTGGCTAAAGGGCTGATTGGTGAAGAGGACTCTAACTTTTTGGGATTGGTGTTGGCGCCAAAAATTTTGCAGGCGGCTTTGTCTAGGCAAGATATGCCAAAATCGGAGAGAAGGCCGTTTTATTTTTACGTTGATGAATTTCAGAATTTTGCTACGCCAGATTTCGCCCAGATGTTGTCTGAGGCCAGAAAGTATAACCTGGGGTTGATTTTGGCTAATCAGTTTGTGAGCCAAGTAGACGAACAGGTAAGAGATGCCATTTTTGGTAATGTGGGTACGTTGATGAGTTACCGGGTTGGAGTACAGGACGCGAGTATTTTGGCTAAAACCTTTGCGCCCACTTTTAATGAAGCTGACTTGACTAATATTGGAGCTCAGAATATTTATGTAAAGACTATTATTGAGGGTACACCAGTTCCACCATTTAGCATGAACGTATGGCGAGATTTAGGAAAAGAAAAAAACTATGGTAGTGCGGAAGTGGCCAAGTTAGTGAAGGAATTGTCTGCTTTAAAGTATGGTAGAGATAAGGAAGAGGTAGAGCAGGAGATTATGAAGAGATCCAAGATGTAGTTGGATCAGAGAGAAAGTCTTGCCAAGAAAGAATTTGGCCGTTGGTGCGGTTTTGGGAGTCGTCACCACCATAAAGTAGGTGTAGTTTGGTTGGTTTGGGAAGGTAGTTTTTAATAAGTTTGAGTTTGGTGAAAGGGTTTTGGTGGATGGTTTGGGCGGACTTGATTTCGTAAAGGTTGATTTTGGTGCCAGACTCTAGGAGCATGTCTGCTTCTAGACCGGTTCGGTCACGCCAGAAATAAGGAACGATGGGGCTATTGTTATTGGCTAGAGATTTGTAGGTTTCTGAGACGAGGAAAGTTTCGAAGATGGCGCCTATTTGGGAGTGTAAAGAAAGTTCTTGAGGAGAGTTGATGCCTAGTAGACGGCAAACTAAACCGGTGTCTAGAAAGTATAATTTGGGAGTTTTGGTAAGGCGTTTGTTAATGTTGGTGAAGTATGGTTGGAGAAGTTTGATTAGGCCACTAGTTTCAAGTAGGTCAATCCAAGATTTGATGGTGTTGTGGGTGACCCCAATGTCTGATGCCAGGGTGGAAAGGTTTAAAAGTTGGCCGGTCCGACCAGCGGCCAATCTTAAAAATTTGTCAAAGGTTGATAGGTTGTCTATTTTGGAGATTAGGTTGATGTCTTTTTCTAGGTAGGTTTTGATGTAGTTGTTGTGCCATTCGATAGGGTTGACTTTTTGGGTGTAAATTCTGGGGTAGCCCCCAAGCCAGATTTGATGGTGTAGGTTTTTTTTGGCGAGTCGGTTTTTTTTGAGTTCTTGGTAAGAAAATGGATAGAGATTGAATATAGAGATGCGGCCAGCTAAGGATTGAGAAATGGAACCAAGCATGAGGAAGTGCTGAGAGCCGGTGAGGATGTATTGGCCATTGATTTTGTCTTGGTCTGTTTTGACTTGAAGGTACGAAAAAATTTGAGGGACGCGTTGAACCTCATCGAGTATGACGTATTTAGAATAACGGTTAAGAAAGCCGCGTGGATCTTCGGAGGCGAAACGGAGGTTATCTGGTAACTCTAGATTGACATAGTCGTATTTGGGAAACATGGATTTGGCTAGCGTGGTTTTGCCTGATTGCCTGGGTCCTAGTAGTCCAATGATGGGGTTTTTTTTGGCGGATTTTTTTATGGATGACGATAGTATGCGGGGGATGATCATAATAAGGAGTATATCATGTGGTTGTAAAATTGTCAATTGGATTTACAATTTTACAAGATGCAAACGGGATGACAAGGAGTGCGGGTGAGGCTATAATACAAGTGGCTGAGGGCCGGTAGCTCAGTTGGTCAGAGCGCCAAGCTTATACCTTGGTGGTCGCTGGTTCGAGTCCAGCCCGGCCCACCACGTAATAAATTTTCTTAAGTAAATTTAAACGTGGCAGGCCATGAAAAAAATAAAAAAGGAAAAGGACAGATTGCTTTTGGGATTTGATTCTCCGTTGTTAGATGAGATGGATGCAGAAGAAGAGGAAGAGTCTAAAGACATTGTTATTTCTGGTAACTTGGGAATAGGGGAGAAAGGGAACCCTGTAACTATTGTGATAGAGGATGAGATAACGGGAGAGAGTTTAGAGATAAATCATGTAGGTTCTGCTTTTGTGGTGGTGGAAGACAAAAGAAGAAGTTCTTCTGGTTGGTTAGCAGTAGCGGTTGGAGGGGTAGAAAAACTGAATCAGGTGCTGGGGTTTTTGGCTGGAATAACTTTAGATGGATTAAATAAGATGATGAAGAAAAATTAGAGCTCGGAGAGTTGGGGTTTGTCTTTTGTGGGTTTATTGGGGATGAATTCTAGATATTTTTCTGTGGTAGAAAGACGTTTGTGACCAACGAGTTTAGAAATGTATACAAGTGGACTACCAGCTGTAAGCTGATGGGCTATAAAGGTGTGGCGCAAATCATTTACTTTTACGTTTTCTATATCGGCGAGTTTGAAGTAACGATCTAGGCTTGAACGGATGTTTCTTATTAAGAAAGGATTGCCTGTTTTGGTAATAAAGATAGTTTGGGTCTCTGATTTAGGACGATCTTTTAGATATTTTTCTAGAGCTTCTTTTGAAGCCTGATTGAAAGGAATGGTTCGTTCTGGATGAGATTCGTGGGCTATGATGATAGTTTTATTTTCTGTTAAATTGACATCGTTTATTCTTAAGTTGGCTAGTTCAGAAATTCTGATACCGGTTTGAAGAAGGATTTCTACTATGGCAAAGATTCTAGAGTCTTCTTTGCAAGCGTCTCTTAGGGCTCTATACTCTAGTTTTGAGAGAATTCTTGGAGGTTTGACCTCGTATTTGGGGTGGGTGACTGTTAGAGCGGGATTACTTTTAATAATATCTTGTGACTGAAGGAAGTTAAAAAATGACTTAATTGAGTTTATTTTTCTGGAAATTGATTTAGCAGTGTAGTCTTTTTTAGTTAGATGTTCTTTGAAGGAGTTTATGTCTTCTGTTTTGACCTCGTTGATGGAGGTTATTTTTAAGTTTTCTTTTAGAAAATTGCCTAACTGTTCTATGTCTTTGGTATAGGCTAAAATAGTAGCATTGGCTCTACCTAGTGTGGTTAGGTGGGTTTTGAAATTACTGATTGATGATGCAAAACTATTACCAGACTCCATATTTTATTTATTACGCTTAATGATAATAATGATTATTGATTACTACAGGGTATATTTTACTAGTGTTTATTACATATGTCAAGGTTGAAAAAAAGCGGTTTTTTAGGTAAATTGATGTTTTTAGTAGGTTTGTTGTTGTTGTGGTCGTTAATGAAAGGGTTTTTTGAATTAAGGGGGGCTTATAAACGAGTTGATGAGGCTAAAGAGGTGCTTGAGATTGAGGAGACTAAACATGAGGAATTAAAGGAAAAGTTAGAGGAAGTGCAGAAGGATGAATATATTGAAGGGATAATAAGAAATGAGCTAAATATGCAAAAAGAAGGGGAAACGGTGGTTGTTTTACAAGATGGTGAGTTAAGTAAGATCCCGGATCAAGTCCGGGATGACGTGGAGAAGAAGGAGAATTGGGAGAAATGGCTTGATTTATGGCGCTGATTTGGTTGCGGGCCCAAGGTTACGCTCCTTGGTTAAGTGAGATTATGCTTTTGGTTGACTCCAATTACTTGGAGTGTCGGACTATGTCATCATCCTGATAATTTCAGGAGTCCGGCGTGTAGTCTCTACGGGGTTAATTACAACTTCCCTCGGCATTGCCCTGTGATGCAGGGTTTCACCGATATAGCCAGATTTTCAGATACAGTTGCCTGTATAGGGGCCCATTTTGAGCCTCACGAGATACTTACCTCCCGCCCGCATGTTAATGGTGTGTATTTTACCATTAATAGTCTGACTTGACAATTCGGGTAATATATGGGTAAATGAAGGTATGGATCTAGTGTTGTTTGAGAAATTGCAAGCAGGTAGAAAGAAGTATCAAGCTCAAAGAACTAAGGATGTTGTTAGATTAACAGACAAATTGTTTCAAGATGGAAAAAGAGACGTTGGAAAGCTTACAAAGAGAGATCTGTTTATGGCTGGAGTTGCCTTATATTGGGCTGAAGGTTTTAAGCATAAGGATGAGAGCGGGCTTGGTTTGGGAACATCAGACCCGAATATGGCAAAATTTTATGTTTCTTGGTTGGAGCGGTGCTTGGGAGTATCAAAAATAGATTTATTATTTAGAGTTACGGCAAATGAGTCTCATAAAGACAGGATTGGTAAGATTGAAAGGTTTTGGATAAAGAATCTAGGAGTAGGGAAGGAACAGTTTGCGAAACCGTTTTATCAGAAAACGACATGGAAGAAAATATATCCAAATAGAGATGAGTACTTTGGTGTGCTAAGAATTAGAGTTCGAAGAAGTTTGAATTTACTTAGAAAAATGAGAGGGTGGTTGGCAGGGATGGCTGAGTTATAATATGTGCTTACTATGACAGAATCACAAAGGAAGGAATTATTATCTGTTCCAGAAGTATTAGTGTTAAAAAATGATAGAGTTCAGACAGAAGTGCACATCGAAGGAGCCGATCTTAAATCTTTGGTTATCGATGGCGAAGAAATAATATTTTCTCCAAAACTCGAAAACCTTAAAAGAGGTGGCGTGCCGGTTCTTGGTCCTACACCAGGGCCTATTAAAGGTACTGACTGGGAACACCTTTATCCTAAGCTGCCCAGTCACGGTACAGATAGAACAATTAGCTGGCAAGTAGACCAGTTCGATGAGGGGAAAATAGTGTTAAAGCGTTTTTTGGGTCCAAATGAATTTCTTTTTGCTGGAGAAATCCAGATGGAGATTGCTCTTTTAGATGATGGAGTAAAGATAGCAAAGAGAATAACTAATTTTGAAGATAAACCTAGAGAGATAGGCCATGCGTTGCATCCTTACCTGTCAAAACATGGTGATGAATTTGATTTTGATGATGAAGTTGTGAAAAAAATACACCCATTGGTAAACCGTGAGTCGAAAGTGCTCTCAAAAAGTGAGAGTAATGGAATGGCGAGAGTTTCTTATAGAGTAAAGGATTTTGGAGTTGTTCTTGAAGCAGACCCGGTGCCCACTCAGTGGGTGTTTTGGACAGACGATCTGGACAAATATGAGTGTGTCGAACCTTGGTGGGCAGAAGTTGGTAAGGGGGATGTAGTGGGGTCAAGAGAGATAAAAGAATATTCTTTGATTATAAGAAAATTGTAGTTGTCATACTCTCGAGGTGTGGATTTAGTGGTAGTGGGTGGTAAGGTTGATGATTTCTAAAACATTTTTATTTTTGTGTTTGAAAAATAGAGCTCTGGTTTTTCTATCTACCCTGAAACTATAAATACCCATTTTTTTTGGGTGCAGAAGTTCCGTGTTCAGGCTAGGATGATTTGGGTTGTTTGAAAGCAACTTAATTGCTTTGTTTAATTTTTTGAGGATTTTTAGTTTATTGGCTTTTTGGAGAACTTTTTTGTTTGGAGGAAGAATAATGGCCATTATTGAAAGTAAGGACTATCTTCTAAGCCTTCTTTGAGATCGTTTAGGAACTTTGTGGAGTATTTATTGGTTTTTTTGAAACTAGAAACGATTTCTTGAGAGTTTTTGGTAATGGGGGAAATAAAAGGGTAAGACTTGACCTCTTCAAGAGCAATTGGGTTGGATAGAGTTTTTCTTAATAGGGCTCTAAAAAATTCGCTTCTGTTAGCGAACCCCAGGTTGATTGTGGCCTGATTGACCTGGTTGACTTGATTTTGAGTTAAGGAGATGTTTACTGTATTCATAATTATGATTATAGCAAGGTTTGGCAAATCTTGTCAAGTATGTTAATAAATTATGACTGGCTGGCAGGGATGGCTGTGGCTAGTGTAGAATAAGAGGTACTTGGCAGGGTAGCTCAGCTGGTTAGAGCGCCGTCTTCATAAGGCGGAAGTCGGGAGTTCAAGTCTCCCCCCTGCTACAGTGAGTGTGTTGACAGAAGTTGAAATTCAGTGTATACTGAATTTCAGTATGATGAAATACATTAAGTCTTTTTCGCAAGGTCAGATTACGATTCCTAAGAGTTTTAGGGATGAGTTGAATTTGGGAACAGAATTTTGGTTAAAACTTAAGTTGATCAATCAAAGTATAGTAATGGAGCCGATGGAAGAAAAAGGTGATAGGGAAAAGTATTTGAATAAGCTTTTGAAAATAAAAGGTGATTGGTTTGATATGAGGGACTATAAAAGAATGAGGAGAGAAACGAAAAAGAGAGAGGAAGCATATGATTGGTAAGGGTGTGGTGTTGGATACTTCGGTATTAATTGATTTTTTAAGGCAAGATGATAAAGCAGAGACTTGGTATTTTAAGTTGGCAAGCATGGGAGGAGAGTTGTTGATTTCTATCTTAACTCATACGGAGCTTCATGCTGGTAAGAAAATTTGGGAAAATAAGAGGGTAAAACAAGAACTAGATGATTTACTGAGTGATATTAAGGTGTTGCCGGTAAGTCAGTTTATATCGGCAAAAGCAGGCAGGATAAGAGCACAAACTGGGGTTGAACTAGTGGACGCGGTGATTGCGGCAACGGCAATTGAGAACAAGTTGAGTTTGGCTACGTTAAATCAGAAACATTTTGTAAGAATTAAGGGTTTGAGGTTGGAAAAAGTTTGATTCTTGTTCCTGCTACAATTAAAATTATGAAAAATAAAAAGAGGATACTAACTGGGGACAGACCGAGTGGAAGATTGCATTTAGGGCATTTTGTTGGCTCGCTTAAAAATAGGGTAAAGTTGCAAGATGAGTATGAGCAGTTTGTTTTAATTGCCGACGTGCAGGCTTTGACGGATAACTTTGAGGATCCTGAAAAAGTATCCGAGAGTGTAAGGGGTTTGGTGCTTGATTACTATGCTGCAGGAATTGACCCTGACAAGACTACTATTGTGGTTCAGTCTAGGATTCCTGAGATTGCAGAGCTAACTATTTTTTACTTGAACTTAGTTAGTTTAAATAGGGTGCTTAGAAACCCAACGGTTAGAGATGAAATAAAACAAAAGGGTTTTGGTGATAACATACCAGCTGGTTTTGCGGTGTATCCGGTTAGCCAAGCGGCAGACATTACAGCATTTGGAGCTAACCTGGTTCCGGTTGGAAATGATCAACTGCCAATGATTGAACAAACAAGGGAAATTGTAAAGAAGTTTAATAATTTATACGGAGAGACGCTGGTCGAACCGAAGGCGTTGTTGGGTGAGTTTCCAAGGCTGGTGGGTCTAGATGGCAAAGCCAAGATGAGTAAGAGCTTGAATAACGGAATTTTTCTATCTGACTCTGCTGAAGAGGTAGAGAGGAAAATTAAAGGAATGTATACGGATCCGAAGAGGTTAAGGGCAACCGATCCGGGAACGGTTGAAGGTAACCCTGTGTTTATTTACCATGATGCTTTTAATGATAATAAAGAAGAGGTTGAGAGCTTGAAGGCTAGATATAGAGAAGGCAAGGTGGGTGACGTAGAGGTAAAGGAAAGGTTGGCAGTAGCTATTAATGATTTATTGAAACCAATGAGAAAGAGGCGATTGGAGCTAGAGAACGACTCCAAACGGATTGAGAAGATTTTAAGGGATGGAGTTGATAGAGGCCGTGAGGTGGTAAGTGAGGTAATGCAAAAAGTAAGAAAGGCGATGAAGATTGATTACACGTTTTAACGATAAAATTAAGTGGATGAGTTAATCCTCTAGAGTTAAACGGGAAATTATTTCTGGATTTGTTTGTTTACCCTCGACAAATTTTTTGTAGGCCTGGTGTGGGTTTTTGGTGTTTTGATAATAACTTAAATTTAATATTTCATTTGGATTGAGCCATTGTGGAGCAGGAATCTGATCGATATATATTGGGTAACTGGAGTACTGATATATTGATAAATTTGAAGGTTGCGTTCCTTCAAGCTTGGATGGATTTAGATGGATGTATTTAGTGAGATATAAAAGTTGTTCTTCGGTGTTGATAGTTACGTTTTTGAACCTGCCTTCTTGTAGGTTGCCGCTATGATCATATTTGTTTTTGAAATACATGGCGTATGCTAATGAAACACGCTTCATGAAGTTGCTGATATTGTTGGTAGTAGTTGGGTGGAGATGTTGTTGCAAGAGAAGATGAAAATGATTAGGCATGAGACAGTAGCATATAAGACGGAAGGTTGGTGTGGTCTCTTGAAGGTTGCGTTCCTTCAAGTTACGAGGGAGTCTGGAAAGAGCTGTGCCGGTGGGGAATTTAAGGTAGTAGGAGAGAATGTCTGTAAAAGTTTGATAGTCTTGATGATTTTTGAAAATTGTTTGCTTGTGGCTACCACGGTTATATATGTGGTAAAAATTATTTTTTGTGAAATTTCTTTGGAAATATTTACTGGGCATAATTTAATGTTAGCAGATGAGTTTGAAGGTTGCGTTCCTTCAAGAATGGAGGTGGGAGCGGTGGTGGGGTAGATTGTGGGGTATAATTGGGGTTCATGGCTACGAAGAAGGAGACGAAGAAAAAACAAGTTAAAAAATTTGAGTTAAAGCTTAAGTTTAATCCTAGACGTTTGTTGGTGTGGTTTTTGGTGATTTTTTTGTTTTTACCGTCGCTTTTAGGGGTTTTGGGGGAAAGCTCTGGTTTGATAGATGAGATTGCTTTGTCCGAGGCGATTGAGGAGATAAGGAGTGAGCAAGTTGAAAAGGTGGAGATTAGGGGTGATGAATTGGTGCTTTATTATCCAGAGGTGGATGGTGTGCCTGTTTTGAAGTTGGCCAGAAAAGAAGAGGGAACTGGCTTGGTTGATATTTTACAAGGAGCAGGGATTGATGAAAATAATGTAAAGATAGAAGTTGTTTCACAGACTTTATCTAAGGCGTTTTGGGGTATGGTGTCTTTGGTGGCGCCCATTTTAGGGTTTGGATTAATTCTTTATTTTTTATCTAAAAGGCAGATGGGTAGTGGTCCTGGAGGAATGTTTGGTATTGGTAAGAGTGGGGCTAAGTTGTTTGTTAAAGGTAAGCAGTCTGAAAGGTTTAGTAGTGTGGCTGGGGTTGATGAGGCTAAAAAGGAGTTAGAAGAGGTGGTGGACTTTTTGAAGAATCCTAAAAAATATAAGGCGGTTGGAGCCAGGACTCCAAAAGGGGTTTTGTTAATTGGTCCTAGTGGGGTGGGAAAAACTTTATTGGCTAGAGCAGTAGCGGGGGAGGCTGGGGTGCCGTTTCTTTCTATGGCGGGGTCTGAGTTTATGGAGATGTTGGTGGGTGTTGGAGCGAGTAGGGTTAGGGATCTTTTTGCTACAGCAAAAAAAATGGCGCCGGCAATTATTTTTATAGACGAGATAGATGCAATTGGTAGATCTAGAGGTATTGGAACGATGGGGGGCCATGATGAGAGAGAGCAAACCTTGAATCAGATATTGGTGGAGATGGATGGATTTACGGCTAATGATAATGTGATTGTGGTGGCGGCCACCAACAGGCCTGATGTTTTAGATTCTGCTTTGGTAAGGCCAGGTAGATTTGATAGAAGGGTTAGTTTGGATTTACCAGATATTGCGGATAGAAAAGAAATTATTAAGATTCATGCTAAGGGTAAACCGTTTGTAGATAAATTAAGGTGGGAAAGGGTGGCGGAGATGACGGTTGGTTTTTCTGGAGCGGATTTGGAGAATATGCTTAATGAGGCGGCTATTTTGACGGCGAGGAGGGCAAGAAAGAAAATTGGACTTGAAGATATTAGAGAAGCGGCGACTAAGGTGAAATTGGGACCTGAAAAAAAACGACTGCAAAGCAAAAGAGAAAGAGAGATGACGGCTTATCATGAAGCAGGGCACGCGGTTGTAGGTCATATGTTGCCAGGAGCTGATCCGATTCATACAGTTAGTATTGTGTCTAGAGAGCTATCTTTGGGGCACACCGAAAGCAGGCCAAACAGAGATAGGTATCAGTATACTTTGTCTGAGTTGAAGGATAGATTGGCGGTGATGATGGGAGGAAGGGCGGCTGAGAGGGTTGTTTATAATGAATTATCTGGAGGAGCGGCAAGTGATATTGATGGAGCTACAAAGTTAGCTAGGAAGATGGTGGTTGATTTGGGAATGAGTAAGTTGGGACCTGTGGCTTTAGGGTCTGGTTGGGAACCAATGGGTGACATGGGGCGAGGGTTTATGAGACAGGTGGAGGTGTCTGATAGGATGCAATCTAAAATAGACGATGAGATTAAGCTTTTTATAGATGAGGCATATAATCTAGCCGAGGTAGTTTTAAAGAAAAACAAAGTAAGGATGAAGAGGTTGGTTACAAGGTTGTTGAAGGTAGAAACGATTGAGACGGATGAGTTTTTGAAAATAATGGATATAAAGAAAGCAATTTATGATGAAAAAATTGGTATTGATTGACGGCAATTCATTGTTGCACAGAGCGTATCACGGGTACCCTGGTTTAAGGACAAAAAGTGGAGAGTTGGTGAATGCGGTGTTTGGTTTCTCGGCAATGTTACTTAGGGTTTTAGAACAGCTTCAGCCAACTCACGTAGCGGTGGCTTGGGATGTTAAAGGGAAGACCTTTAGACACAAGATGTATGAAGAGTATAAAGCTGGGAGGGCGAAGACGGATCAGGAGTTAATTGATCAGATTGATAGAACCAAAGAGGTGGTGATGAGTTTAAATATTCCGCAGTTTGGTGTAGAGGGGTATGAAGCAGATGATATTATTGGGACTTTGGCACAACAGGCTATTGGAGACGAAAGTGAAGTAGTAATCGCAACTGGAGACAGGGATGCTTTGCAGTTGGTAAGGGGTGAGAATGTAAAGGTATATATGCCAGTAAGAAGCAAAAGAGCTGGAAATGGGTCGGCTATGTTTGATGAAAAGGCGGTTAAGGTTAAGTATGGGCTGTTGCCAAAACAGCTAATTGATTTAAAGGGGTTAATGGGAGATTCGTCGGATAATATTAAGGGTGTAAAAGGGGTTGGGTTGGTAACGGGAACAAAGTTGTTGCAAGAAGCTGGTGATTTGAATGGGGTGTATAAGAATCTTGAAAAATTACAAGTGAGTGAGAGAGTAAAAAGCTTGTTAAGGAAAGAAAAGGAAGAGGCTTTTAGAAGTAGGGAGTTGGGAACTATAGAGTGCGGTATGCCGATTGATTTAGAGTGGGATAGGTGTGAACTGGTTAATTATGATAGAGAGAAGGTTGAGAAATTATTTGAAAAGTTAGAGTTTAGGAGTTTGGTTTCCAAATTACCCAAAGATAGATGGGAACAAGAAGTAGAGGAGGTATTTGTATGAAGATAGCTTTGGTGCATGATTATATAAAGGAGTTTGGAGGAGCGGAAAGAGTGTTGCGAGTACTTTCGGATATGTACCCTAAGGCGCCAATTTATACTGCTTTTAGGGTTAAGGGTTCTGAGTGTGACAAGGTTTTTAAGGATAGAGAAATAGTGACAAGTTTTTTGGCCCCGCTTTTAAAAATCTGGAAGTTATATAGTCCGTTGCGGTTTTTAGCTCCGTTGGTGTGGAGAAGTATGGATCTGTCTGAGTTTGATTTAGTGATTACTAGTGCTAGTTGGTATATTACCCGGGGATTTAAAGTTGGTAAAAATACCAAGGTGGTTTGTTATTGTCATACTCCGCCGAGATATTTATACGGGTATGATACGAGTATAAATTTGCAAAAATACTGGCTGGTGAGGATTTACGCTGGGGTGGTTAATCATTTCTTGCGGCTTTATGATTTGTGGTCTGCTGACACGGTTGATAAGTGGATTGTGAACTCTTTAAATATTCAAAGAAGGGTAAAAAAGTTTTATAGAAAAAATTCTGTTGTAATTTATCCACCGATAGACGTGGAGAGATTTATTGAAGAAAGCCGAAAGACAAAAAAGGGAGATTATTTTTTGATTGTGTCTAGATTGGTGGGGAGTAAGGGATTGGAAGAGGCAGTAAGGGCGGCAAAAATAGGTGGTTTTAGATTGAGAATATCTGGTAGCGAGGCTGGGCTTTCGGGAGTAGCTGAAAAATTGGAGAATTTGGGTGGTGAAAATGTGGAGTTGCTAGGAAGGGTGAGTGATGAAAAATTGGCCAAGCTTTATGCTAAAGCGATTGGGTTTATTGCTTTAGCGCGTGATGAGGACTTTGGAATAACGCCGGTAGAGGCAATGGCCTGTGGAACACCAGTGATTGCTTTTAATGGGGGTGGATTTAAGGAGTCGGTGGTAGATGGAGTGACGGGGGTTTTGATAAACGATACTAGTGAAAAAACAATAGGCAAGGCGGTGAAGAAAGTAATGAGTATGAATTGGGATAAAAATAAATTACAACAACAAGCCAGGAAATTTTCTAAAGAAAAATTTGAGAAAGAGATGAGGAAAGTATGCCAGAGTTACCAGAAGTAGAGATTATTGTTAGACAGTTGAATAAAGTTTTGAGGGGGATGGTGATAGAGAGAGTGGAGGTGTTGAGAGAGAAGTCCTTTAAGGGGGAAATCAAGGAGTTGGTAGGTAGAAAGATTAAGAAGGTGGGGAGGAAGTCAAAGATGATGGTGATGGAGTTTATGGAACTTAAGAAGGTGGTCTTGATTCATCTTAAGATGACGGGGCAGTTAATTTATATAGATTCCCGCCTGCGCGGGAATGACGAGGAAGAAATGAGAATTGTTGGGGGGCACCCGACGGCGGATTGGGTTAATGAATTACCAAGTAAACATACTAGAGTGATAATTTATTTTAAGAATGGTTCGAGATTATTTTTTAATGATATGCGAGCATTTGGATGGATGAAAATTGGAGATGTTCCAAGGTTGCCGCCAGACGTAGTAGATAAAGAATTCACTCTTCAATTATTTAAAGAGCTAGTTTCTGGTTCTAAACGAGCAATAAAGTTGGTGCTAATGGATCAGAAAAAAATTGGTGGAGTGGGGAATATTTATGCAAACGATGGATTATTTCTGGCTAAGATTGACCCCAAGAAGATGGCTAGTAGTTTAGATAATAATGAGATTGAGCGGTTGCACAAAGCCATAAAAAAGGTAATAAACAAGGGAATATTGTTGGCAGGGAAGTATCAAAATTATTTCTTGGTTTATGGTAGAGAGGGAGAAAAATGTAAAAAGTGTAAGGGAAAAATTGAAAAGTTTAAGTTGAGTGGTAGGGGAACTTATTGGTGCCCGAACTGTCAAATGGGGTAGAATGTGGGTAAATGAATT
>JAHITH010000044.1 GCA_018817845.1 Patescibacteria group bacterium | reverse complement strand
TGAAAGATATCTTCGACTCAGTCATTATCGGAGGCCGTTTGGCCCTATTGAACTTTCCTCCACACCTAAAAGGCCTTCCTGGTATTAAAACCACTACCCTTTCTCCTAACGGCCTAGACATAGACGAAAACGCCATCACTCTTATTAAAAACCACATATCCAAAGCTAAAACCGTTGTTTTAAACGGCCCCTTAGGCAGGTTCGAAGATGGTATAAACACCAAAGGTACCAAAAAAGTCTTATTAGCCCTTAAAAATTCCCCCGCTTTTACCCTTTTGGGTGGTGGAGACACCATAAACTCAATTAAAACCTTGGGCTTTAAATATACCGATTTTAGCTTCGTTTCCACCGGCGGCGGAGCCATGCTAAATTTTTTAACCACCGCCACCCACCCACTCCTGGAAAAGGTCAGACCCTAACAGGAGCGGCTACGGCCGCGGGCCCTCTCGGCCATCGGGCCGAGGGAGGGTCTGACCTTAATGGAGTTCTCTGCTATATTTAACACATGATCAACTTCTCTATCAACGGCTTTGGCCGCATCGGCCGCTCCGCCACTCGTGTTTGGCTAGAAAGCCATACAGACAAACTTAATTTAGTAGCCATTAACACTTCTGGATCTCTTCCTGTTTCGGGCTGGGCCAATCTTCTGAAATATGACACCGCCTATGGTCGCCTCCCCTACTCTATAACAGCAGAAGAAGTTTCTGACCAAGCTCCCTTAATTGGCTTTTTAATCATCCAAAAACCCAACCAAGTTTACAAGCTCCCAGTGTTAGCTCAAAGAGACCCAGAAAAAATTCCTTGGAGTAAATACCAGGCAGACATAGTTATAGAGTCCACTGGTGTATTTACCACTCAAGAAGAAGCTAGAAAACACCTAACAGCAGGTGCCAAACTAGTTATTATCTCTGCTCCTGCCAAAGGCGGTTCCGTGCCTACAGCCGTAATCGGGGTAAATGAAGACAGTATTGTAGGCAAAGACAGAGTTAATTCATACTCCATTGTTTCTAACGCTTCCTGCACCACCAACTGCGTGGCTCCAGTCGCCGCCATTATGCACGGTAAAATAGGAGTCTTAAAAGCCATGCTTACCACTATTCACGGCTACACCGACGACCAAAAACTTCAGGACAACTCCAATAAAGACATGCGCCGTGCTAGAGCCGCCGCCCAGAACATCATTCCCACCACCACCGGTGCCGCTACCGCCACAACAGAAACAATTCCAGAGCTCAAAGGCCTATTTCAGGGCCTAGCCCTAAGGGTTCCGGTAATTACCGGCTCGATCACCGACTTCACTTTTGTAACCAAAAGAACCACTTCTGTAGAAGAGGTCAATCAAATTTTTGTCAATGCTTCTCAATCTCCCTTCTACCATGGCATTCTTGCTACCACAACCGAACCTCTTGTTTCTTCAGATATTATTGGTAGACCAGAATCCGCCATTGTTGATTTGGGTTTAACTAAGGTGGTAGACGGCACCTTAGTAAAGGTCATGGCCTGGTACGACAACGAATATGGCTACGCCAACCGCCTAGTAGAACAAGTCATCCAAGCCGCCGAAACTATCTAAAATCTTCCACCTCCGAGGTGGAATGTTTTATTTACTCCAATATTAATCTTTTAATTTCTTTCAACTGTTTTTGGTAGTCTGCTTGGTCACCAACAAACTTCCAATATGAGTGTTCATTGAATGGTGGTGACACTATCACTTCTTTTTTGCAAAACCCGCCATCAATCTTCAGGTATTCTTTTAAAGAAGACCAAGGATATAGTCTTAATTCTTTCAGACTATTTACCACACTTCCAGTGTGAGGATTCAAATGTATATATCGACCAACATGCATTAATTGTTCATCAGTTGTTACCCGTACAGCTTTAAATTGGTTCATAAACAGTTGCCCAGTTCTTTCTTGTCTTTTATTGTGATAACGTGTGTAACTATTTTGGAAGTCAGATAAATACTTAGACACACCGCCGTCAGCTAGTTGTTTTATCAGTAAATGAAAATGGTTAGGCATTAAGCAATAACAATATATTTCTACGAGTTTTTCCTGAGTCTGCTCAAAAATTTGTTGCTGTTTTTTGGTGGTTAATGTCAGAAAACGAGAAAGTTTGCAAAACCGATCACTAAAATGGTAAAAATCTATACACCTAACAGCTCGTTCATAATCTGTTTTGTCTGAAAATGTTTTCCTTCCGTCAATTCCTTTGTTAAAAACATGGTAAATACCCCCAGTAAATAGCGGTGTTTTTCTGCTAGGCATCTTAATTCATAATACTACAATCTTCCACCTCCGAGGTGGAATGTTTACTATTTGAGGCCGAGATGGGATTCGAACCCATGAATCGAGAGATTTGCAGTCTCCGCCATTAACCACTCTGGTACTCGGCCAGGTACATACATTTTACCATTCTGGTACAATCGGCTCATATGATAAAAAAAATCGGACTTTTAATCCTGTCATCTATCGTTCTATCCGCCTGCACAATTCCTTTCTTTGGTAACAAAGCCGGAGTTCAAATTACCTCAAATCCACAAGGAATGGTTACCATAAACTCCGAGTCCTCTGGTCAGACACCAGTATATCAAGAAAACCTAAAAGCCGGCAGTTATGCAGTTAAAATCTCACCTTTAGACACCACTCTCCAACCTTGGGAGGGTAAAATTACCCTTACCGCAGGCACGATTACCGCAGTTGATCGTCAGCTAGCAGTCTCCCCAGACCAAGCCCATGGTCACACCTTATATTTTGAAAAACTCGATTCCAAAGACAAAGTAGAGGTAAACATAACCAGCTTGCCAAACACAGTCTCTGTTCTAATAGACGGTAACCCAGCTGGATTCACCCCGTTCTCCAGTAGCTCAATTGACTCAGGTGGTCATACCTTTACCCTTACAGCCCCAGGCTTTCAAGACAAAGTCATCAAGGCTGCTGTAGAGTCAGGGTTCAGGTTAAATATAAACGCCCAACTAGCTGGTCAAAAAATTGCAGACCTTCCCACCCCTACCCCAACTCCAGAACAAGCCACTCCATCAGCTACTCCCACCCCAAAAACCCCCACAGACATCACTCCACTTCCTAAACAATCCACTTCGTCCGCTGTCCCCAAACCGTATGTAGAAATAGACAGTGCTACCCTGGGTTGGCTCAGGGTCAGGCAAGAACCAGAAGGTGTAGAGATAGCCAAGGTAAACCACGGTGACAAGTTCCCCTACTTAAAAACCCAATCTGGTTGGTACCAAATAGAATACCAAACTAGCAAAAACGGCTGGATCTCCGCCTCCTACGCCACCCTCTTCGAGTAATTCTACCCTACGTAGTATAAAATTCCGATTACCAGCACTCCCCAGATAGCAATAGTAGTCATTAAGGGCTTGTCAGACAACAGTATTCTTTCTGGGCTTTCCCCCTCATCTCTCTCATAAATAAGTTGCAAATATCTCATTACCCCATAAACCACAAACGGCACCGTAATCATTAAAAGCTTCTCAGAAATCAGGGTTCTAGGTAAGGTTGACATTAGGGTCAACACTCTTCCGCTTGGTATTATTCTTGGTTGATTAAAGGTAAACAAAGCATAAGTTAGCCATGTAGCCGTGGCAAACATAGCCGTATATAGATTCAACAACTCATCGGTATATCTTTTTAAAGTGGTTCTTACATTTGCCGTTATCCCAGAGCCTAGAAGCAAGGTTCTTTCTCCTCTTCTTTTTCCTACCGCCAAGAAAAGAGAGGCAGAGATAACCGTAAGCAAAAACCAAACATCCATATGCGCTTCTATGGCAAAAGCTCCACCATAAACCCGCAACACGTAGCCAGAGGCCACTATTAAAACGTCAACAATAGGAATCCGTTTAAGATA
>JAHITH010000102.1 GCA_018817845.1 Patescibacteria group bacterium | reverse complement strand
TGAGTTGTTACCAACTTTGGCGGCGCAGGTGATGACAGTGCCTGTTATTTGGTATCATTTTGGCAGGGTAAGTTGGATTTCGCCCTTGGTGAATGTAATGATTTTGCCGTTCGTGCCTATAATTATGGCTTGGGGCGGGGTGATGCTTTTGCTAAGTTTAATTTGGAGTCCGTTAGGTATGGTGGTGGGCTGGTTGGTGTATTCTTTGGCTCACTTGGTGGTGGTTGTGGTTAAATGGTTAGGATGAAATGGTGGCATTGGGTAATGATTGGGGTGTTTTTTGGTTTGGTGTGGGTGGGGGTGCAGATGCCTGATAAAAATCTGCATGTGGTGTTTTGTGATGTGGGGCAGGGGGATGCGAGTTTGATTATTAAGGGTGATTTTCAGATGGTGATTGATGGTGGTCCAAGTGGTGAGAAGTTGTTAAGTTGTTTGGGAAATAACTTGCCGTTTTGGGATAGAAAGATAGAGGTGGTGGTAAATACTCATCCACAGAAGGACCACTTGGGGGGTTTGGATGAGTTGGTGGAGAGGTATGAGGTAGAAAAACTGGTAATTAACGGAGTGTTTGGAGGAGGTAAGGACGGAGAGAGGTTGCGAAATTATGTGAACGATCGTTCAGTTAATTTGGTAATACCGCAAAAGGGTGATGTATTAAGAATGGGTAGTTTGCAGTTTGATATATTGTGGCCGGAGGAGAGGGTGGGGTCGGAGTTGGCGTGGGGTTCAACCCCAGCTGGGGTTGAACCCCAGATTTCGGTGGCTTCTGTGTTGGGGAAGAATACAGATGTGAATGTGGTGAGTGTGGTGGGGGTGTTGAGATATGGGAATTTTAAGGCAATGTTTACTGGGGATATTGGGTTTGACGAGGAGAAAAAAATAAAACTGGAGGGTGTGGATGTTTTGAAGGTTGCACATCATGGATCAAAATACTCTAGTGGCGATGAGTTTATAGAAAAGACAGATCCGGAGGTGGCGGTGATTTTGGTGGGAAAGAATACGTTTGGGCACCCTACCAAGGAGACGTTGGATAAACTGGAGCAGGTTGGAGCCAAGATTTTCAGAACGGATTTGGATGGAGAAGTGGAGGTTGTGAGTGATGGGGAGAGGTACTGGGTTGACTATTGACATTGGTTGATACCTGGTTCATAGTTAAGTTGTGAAGAAATATATTTTGGTTTTGATGGCGGTTTTGTTTCTAGGTTTGCCTGGTGGGGTAAGGGCAAACGATGTTGCTGTGCCGGATGTGGAGAGTAGATGGTTTGGAGTTCGTTGGGCGTTTGAGAGGGTGAGTCATAATATTCAGGTGTTGTTGGCTAGGACTGATGAGAAAAAGGTGGAGTTGGAGCTGGTTTTTGCGGAGAAGGAAGTGAAATTGGCAGAAAAGATAGTGGAGTTAGAGGAAACGAATCCTGAGTTGGCTGAGAAGCTTGGAGAGGTGGCTGAAAAACTTGAAATAAAACATGATGAGAGATTGGAAAAAATAGATGAAAGAATTGTTAAGTGGCAAGAAAGAGAAGAAAAGATGGGTGGTAAGCTTGAGGGTAAAATTGAGCAGATTAGAGAGAGGAAAGAAGTGATGGAGGTTAAAACGGAGACTTTGGAGGGTGATGGTGTGAAGATTCAAAATGCTAAACCGGGTGTGGTGAGGATGAGGTAGAATAGGGGGATGGAGTTAAAGTCTAAGGTAACTAAGTTGAAATCGGGTTTGAGGGTGGTGAGTGTGCCGATGGCGGTGGAGTCGGTGACGGTAATAGCCATTGTTGGGGTGGGGTCGAGGTATGAGGATCCAAAAATTGGTGGGGTAAGCCATTTTATTGAGCATTTTGTGGGTAATGGCACCAAGAAATATAAGAATAAGAAAGATATTTGGTTGGCTATAGAAAATGTGGGTGGGGTAAGAAACGCTTTTACTGATAAACAAGTAACTGGTTACTACTCCAAGGTGGCTAAAGAACATCTGGAGTTGGCAACGGATATGTGTGGAGAGCTGGTTTGCCGTCCGTTGTTTCCTAAAAAGTATTTGGAGAAGGAGCGGGGAATAATTTTAGAGGAACTAAAGATGTACGAGGATAAGCCAGAGGTGGTGGCGGCACAGAACTTTGACGGGTTGCTTTTTGGTGACACTGGTTTGGGACGAGATGTTATTGGAACGCGAAAAAGTTTACAAGAAATGAGTATTTCAAAAATGAAGAGTTTTTGGCAAGATTGGTATGTGCCAGAAACAACGGTGGTGGGGGTTGCTGGGGGGATAAAATCGCACCAGAAGTTTGTGGAATTGGTAGAGAAAAAATTTGCCGAATTTGCCAAAATGAGTAAGAAAAAACCACAGGTGGTGGTGGGGAATTTTAGCCACGAAAAGAGTCGGGTTTGCTTGGTAAACAAGCCAACTGAGCAAGCACATTTGGTTTTGGGGGTTGGTGCCTTAAAACGGGGGGCAAAAGATGAATACGCGCTATCTATTATGAATGCGGTTTTTGGGGGAATGGCTACTAGTAGATGTTTTCAAAAGATTAGGGAGGAGATGGGATTGGCTTACTATATTAAGTCCGGTGCGGATGCTTTTAGCGAGACTGGGTCTTGGGGAGTGGGAGCCGGGGTGAAAAAAGAGTATGTTGAAAAAGCGATTGGGGCGATTTTGAAGGAGATGAAGAATTTTGTTGATAAGAGGAAACCTACCAAGTCAGAGGTGGAGCGGGCTAAGACTAATATAATTGGGAATATTAAGCTTAAGATGGAGAGCTCAAGTGACGAAGTTGGTAGGGTGGTGAGCGGTTTGGTTTTGGAGGATAGGGTTAAGTCTTACGGTGAGATATTTGCTGGGATTGAGGCGGTTGAGGTGGATGATGTGGTGGCTGTGGCGGAAAAAATCTTTAAGAATGGGTTGAACTTGAGTATTGTGGGGCCGTTTGAGGATAAAGAGAGGTTTGAGAAGTTGTTGAGGTAAATTCTCTCCTCGTCATCCCGCACTTGATGCGGGATCCATGTGATTTGTATAGATCCCGGGTCAGGCCCGGGATGACAGAGGGGGCGGGTCTCTGCGGGCCTAAGGCCGTTGCAATATCGGCAGCGGGACGGTATATTAAAATAATGGAAAAGACGGTGGTGTTGGTGAAGCCAGATGGGTTGCAGAGGGGGTTGATTGGAGAAATTATTTCTAGATTTGAAAGGAAGGGATTAAAGTTAGCGGGAATAAAGATGGTAAGTTTAACTGATGAGATTTTGGATGATTGGTATGTTCATCATAAAGATAAGGACTTTTTTCCAAGGGTTAAGGTGTTCATGAAATGGACTCCAATTGTGGCTATGGTTTGGGAGGGATATAAGGTAATAGAGGTGGTAAGGAGGATAGTTGGTGAGAGAAAAGGATATGAGGCAGAAGCGGGTTCGATTAGGGGAGATTTTGGTTTGAGTGGTGGGTTGAATATTGTGCATGCGTCTGATTCTGAGGAGAATGCTAAAAGAGAAATAGGTTTGATGTTTAATAAAGAGGAGATATTTGAGTATGATAGTTTGGTAGAGGAGTTAATTTATGATGAGGAGGAGAAGCCGAGGAAATAGTTGCGGAGTGTGGCGCAGATGGCTAGCGCGCTGTGTTCGGAACGCAGAGGTCGTGGGTTCGAGTCCCGCCACTCCGACCATATACCACGTAGGGTGCATGACTAGCAGTGTTTTGATATAGAAGTTAGTAGAATGATGTGGTTGAAATGGTCCTGTAGTGAAGGTTAGAATGATGAGGTTATGACAATTGAAGCAAGTGTTGGCTCGATGTTTTCAGGTAAAACTCTTGATATGTTGTGTAGGGTGATTAGTAAGGAAAAGGGAGGGCTTGAGTGGGGAGTTGATTATATTATTTTTAATCACGGGAGTGATACTAGATATGGTGTTAATGTAATTGCGGCTCATGCAAATGAAGGAAAGATTCAGGCTCCGGCTGTAGCTGTTAATGATTCTTTTGAGCTGTTGAACCATATTTGTGATTGGGTAGATGATGGCTGGTGTTTGAAAGAGGGGTTTAAGGGGCTTAGAGATTTGTTTATTGATGAAGCTCAGTTTTTTGATGATGATTTAGTGCAAGTAGTTGATTATATTGATCGAGTGTTGGGGGTGGATGTAATGGTGGCTGGATTGGATACGGATTTTAGGGGTGAACCATTTCCTGGCCCCATACCGGGGCTTTTGGCAGTTGCTGATAAAGTGATAAAACATAAGGCTGGTTGTCAGTGTGTGGGGAAGTGTGGAAATGGAGCTACTAGGACTCAGAGAATTGTAGATGGAGTGTCGGCTGGATATCATGATGAGATTTTTTTTGTGGGTGCAGAAGAAGCGTACGAAGCTAGAAGTAAGGGGCATCATGAGTTTAGGCAGGATGATCCTAAGCCGGTGCCATTTACTGACAGGTTTTCAAAATAAGGGTAAAATAGGTGTTGCTGGCTCCAGTAGCTCAGGGGATAGAGCAACGCATTCCTAACGCGTAGGCCACAGGTTCGAATCCTGTCTGGAGCACCATACCTTCAAGGTGAGACCTTGTAGGGGGGTTAGTCGAGGGAGAAAGACTGGGTAGTTTTTTCGTTCAAATCGCTTTCTTCGACGAATGATTGGTATCTTTTATGTGGGTTGTTTGGATAGCGGGAAAGAATAGTAGATGTATTAATCCAGGTTTGATTGAATTTTCCTAAGTAATTGCCGTAGCTTGAGTAAGGGTAGTTGTTGATGTTTGGCGGATTAAGATGGATATATTTAGTGAGATAAATGAGTTGTTCCTCTGACTTTATTCTAACTGCTTTATAACATCCTTGAAATAAACTACCGACCCGGTCATATTTTTTATTAAAATAAGTAGAGTATTTTGTGCCCAGGGACTGCATGAAAGAAGCGATGGCTTTTTGAGTGTGTTGTTGGACTCCTAGGTGGAGATGGTTTGGCATTAAGCAGTAACTAAAAAGATCTATGGTTTCTGCATGGTTTCTTAATTGTCTGGATGGCGGTGTCTTCACCTTCAAGGTGAGACCTTGTAGGGGTGGAGAGAGATAAAATTTGAGGTAGGAGAGGAAAGTTTTGTAGTCTTGTTCGTCTAGAAAAATATCTCTTTTTTCAACTCCGCGGTTGTATATGTGGTAGTAGCCACCGGATTGGTATTCCTTAACTATGTTTTTGGCAGGCATAATTAATATTATAGAGGATTTAGTCAACCTTCAAGGTGAGACCTTGTAGGTGGGTTACTTGAGGTCGAGGGAGATGAGGTTTTGTTGGTCGGGTTTTTGGTTTAGGTTGGTGAGGATGATTAGATGATTGCCGCTGGGACTGGGGGTGGAGAAAGTTTCTAGAATTTGGGTTTCTATGATGGTGGTTTGATTTAGTCCATCGTAGTCGATGGTTTCTACCTTATTTTCTTGGGTGTAGATGAGTTGGTTGGAGTTGGGGTACCAACGGAGATTGGTGGTGTAGTTTGAGTCGGTTTGACCCTTTAGTTTAGTGATAAGATCAGTGTTGGTAGAAGGGATGATGGGGTAGGGTAGAAGATAATTGGTGCCTTCGGTAATGTCGTAAACGTAGATTTGGTTAGCCTTGAGCTGTCTTTGTTCTGGAGTGGGGTTGATGCTGGGCAGACTTTGACCTAGGGTGTTTTCTGGTAGATCTATATCTTCTGCTGGAATGTAGAAGACTTTTTTTTGATCGGGGGAGAAGTAGGTGTTTTGGCTTTTTTCTAATAATATTTTTTGCATAAATTCTGGGGTTTGGCTAAGGGAGCTTTTGTCTATAAGAGCTAGCTGGTCTTGCCATTGAGAAAGAATTAAAGGAAGTTGAATAGTAACATCATTAATACTTTTTTCGGGGTTGAGGTTTTTGGCGTTTAAAAGATGGGATGAGGTGATTAAGTCTTGGTTGCCGAAAGTGACCAATATTTGGCTACTGTCCGGTGACCATAAAAGCGTGGCTTTGGTATAGTCGTATACATTTTGATTGGTTATTTGAACGGATTGTTTGCTACCTAACAAGGTGTTGTCTAGAGATAGGGTGTAAAGACCATTGTCTTCATTAAAGGGGGAACCGGTGAGGACGAAGGCGATTTTGTCACCACCCGGGCTGGGGTGGACGTTTTGAACGTGGTAAAAGGTAAGGGGGGTGGTGGCAGGAATGGTGGGAAAGAGCCTGGCGGCGGCGATGGAGACCAACTCTTCTTTTATATCTATTTGTTTTGACCAAGGGTGGAAGCCTTCTTTGATGATTTCTATTTGATAGGTGTCTGGCTTTAGGTAGAGAGTGTCGTCGGTGGTGGTGGAGAGGCGGTTGTTGATTAGTACCTTGGCCTGTTTGGGGTAGGAGGAAACGGCCAGTAGGCCGGTGCCTTTTAAGGAAAGATCGTTTAGGTTGGGGCGATAACCTTTGGCAATTTTTATAGCAATGGTTGAGCCTAGAGCAATAACAATGATGATGGCGATGTTCACTAGCAATCTTTTGCGTTTTATCTTGGTGGACATATGTAGGAGTAATTATATCAGTT
Organism: Patescibacteria group bacterium; assembly: GCA_018817845.1. GTDB lineage: Bacteria > Patescibacteriota > Microgenomatia > UBA1400 > MFAQ01 > JAHITH01. The sequence continues at coordinate 3,190 of JAHITH010000102.1, read as the reverse complement.
AGATTCTGGACAAGCCAGAATGACATTGAGATGATAAAATGGCAACCTATGAAGTGGAGTATAAATAGGAGAGTGGCGATTGATTTGGGGACGGCTAACTGTTTGGTGTACCTGATGGGAGAGGGAATAGTAATGGAGGAGCCAACGGTGGTGGCGGTGTCTTTGTCTGACGGTCGGGTGCTGGCGGTGGGTAAAAGGGCTCAAGAAATGTTGGGTAGGACGCCTGGAAACATTAAGGCTAGTAGGCCGATGAGAGATGGAGTGGTGGCAGATTACGCGGTTACAAGGGCGATGTTGACGTATTTTTTGCGGGAGTCGGGGGCGTTAAAGGGGTTTATTAAACCGGAAGTGATGATATGTGTGCCGGCTGGAGTGACGCAGGTAGAAAGACGGGCGGTGTTGGCGGCCACTATGGCGGCTGGGGCCAGAAAGGCCTATTTAATAGAAGAACCTTTGGCGGCGGCGGTTGGGGCAGGAGTGCCGATTGCGGAGCCTTCCGGTAACCTGATTATGGATATGGGTGGTGGGGCGAGTGAGGCGGCGGTGATATCGTTGGGTGGGGTGGTGGCCTTTAAAAGTGTTAGGGTGGCAGGAAACAAGATTGACAATGCGATTGCTAGGTACGTAAGACGAAAACATAATTTGGTAATTGGGGAGCAGACGGCGGAGAAGGTGAAAATAGCCTTGGGGTCGGCGATTATGCCCAGTAAGCAAGAAAAGATGGATGTTACTGGTAGAGATAGTGTGACGGGTTTACCAAAACAGATAGAAATAACCTCGGGAGAGGTTTGTGAGGCGATTAGAGAGCCTTTAGATAAAATAGTAGCCATGGTGAAGGCGGTGATGGAGGAAGTGCCACCAGAACTTTCAAGTGATATTATTGATAAAGGGGTGGTGATGAGCGGAGGGACGGCGTTGCTAAAGAACTTTGATAAATTTGTGACCCAAGAAACTGGTGTTCCGGCCTTTGTGGCAGAGGATCCGTTGAGGTGTGTAATAAAAGGTATTGGGATAGCAATGGAGAATTTGGAGTTGTATAAGAAGAGTTTTATAGATAGTAGATAATTTGTTGATGTACGAAGTAATGTGTGTGTATTTGGCGGTTCTGTTTAAATAGTGCTGAAATTTAGTTTGGGTTTGATTGTGTGAAAAAGTGAGGAAATATATGGGGTAGTAGTATTGTCATTCCGCGTTTCACGTTCGTCATTCCTGCGAAGGCAGGAATCTATATGGATCCCGCATCAAGTGCGGGATGACAGAGAGGATACTTCGCTCAGGATGACGAAAAACTAATGTGGATGATATATGACAGGAGAGAGAAAGGAAGGGGTAATAATTGTTGTCATTCTGGGGATGAGTGTTAATGAGGACTCTAGAATCTGGGATGGGGGGACCGATGTCAAAAGACCTGTATCAATATCGGCACGGGGACGGGACGGTACGGGGTAGGGGTATGGGGTAAGTTGTCATCTCGTCAACAGTAAAATCTAACAATATACCTATCTCTTTCATTATCAGCAATCTGCTGAAAGGGATTCCTCTATTCCATCCTCAATAAGAATCTCGGACTCCAATCGGAATGACAAGGAAAAAAAGGGACTTGATTCCTTCAAGGGCGGGCAGGCGGGATGATAGGGGAGTCCCGCACCAGTCGGTGCAGGATGACAAAGGGGTAACAGTAGCTTTTGGTAGGGTTTTTGTTTTAACAAAGGTGAGACCTTTGTTAAAAGTAAGGATGACGGAAAAGAGGACAGGGGGACCGATGTCAAAAGACCTGTATCAACGTCGGCACTGGGACGGTCAACTACTGATACAACTACATAAGCTGATTTTGTAATATGGGATATTAAATAATAGTGTGGTTTAATATATAAAACGAGATAATGGATATTTATAAGAGGATATATAGTATAGTATAAAGGTTATTTGGGTTGGGTGATGATTTTTGGGTAAAAAAGTGAGAATAGCTTTAAAAATTGGGGTATTAATTTGTTCACAAATTAGGGAAATTGCTATTTGCTTTATTGATGCTTATGATAATATAGTTAACTATAGGGGGTAGTGTGTTGAGATTTAGATATAGGTTTGGGTAATATACCCTATAAATATAGAATAATTGGTATTTTTTGTGAGTTTGAGAAATTTTCATTGGGTGATTGTTGATAGTTAGGGGTCTAAAAAAAACTGGTTTTACTGTTTTTGTGATGTAAAGGACTGATGAGGCGGTAAATTAAAGTGTTTTCACTAGTGTGGCAGACAGAAGGGGTGAGTGCTAGGGTTGAGGCTGGGGGAATTAGATTCTGGACAAGCCAGAATGACGAAGATAGAATAAAGGTTACATGAAGATACTGGGAATAGAAGTAGACGAGGTAAATAGGCAGGAGGCGATAGAGAAGATCTCTGGCTGGGTAGGCGGAAAAGGGAGTTTGAAGCATGTGGTTACTATATATAGTGAGTTTTTGTTGGCGGCGGAGAAGGACAAGGTATTTAGGAAAGCTGTGGAGAAGGCGGACTTGGTTGTGCCTGATGGAGTAGGGGTGTTGGCGGCGATGGAGTATAAGAGGGGGAAGAAAGGGTTGTTTGATGGTCTTGGAGTGGGGCTAAAGGGGTTAAGGGGTGAACTGGGACAGCCGGTGACGGGGGTGTGGTTGTTTGAGGAGCTGGTAAGGTTGGCGGCCGAAAAAGGTTGGAAGGTGTTTTTGCTGGGAGAAAAAGGTGATGCGTCTCATAGATTAAAGATGGTGCTTAAGAAAAGATATAAAAATTTGCGAGTAGAGTCTGATCCTGGTGGTCAAGACTGGAAAGAAAATACTGGAAAGAGGAATGAAGAAGTGTTAAAAAAGATTAATGAGTTTGCTCCGGACGTATTATTTGTGGTTTATGGTCCGGTGAATCAAATTAAGTGGATTGAGAATAATAGAAGGAAACTGGGTGTTAAAGTTGCTATTGGGGTGGGTGGGACGTTTAATGAAGTGTTGGGCGAGTTTGCTAGAGCGCCTAAGTGGATGGAGAAGCGGGGACTAAAGGCTGTGTGGCGGTTGCTGGTGCAGCCCAAAAGGTTACCAAGGATTTTTAGGGCAATGGTGATGTTTCCGTGGAAGGTGTACAAGGAAACCTTCAAGGTGAGACCTTGTAGGTGTTAGGATTTGGGGGTTTCGGGGTTGATGCCTAGCATCCAGAGAATTTGTTC
>JAHITH010000043.1 GCA_018817845.1 Patescibacteria group bacterium | reverse complement strand
TGGTTAGGGCAGTTACCGAAAGTTTTATGTCTTTGACTAGACTCTGTAAATATTCCTTTTCCTTGGCGTTAACAGAAACGGCAGTAGGAGGAGAGAGTAGTTTTTTTAGGGTTTTGATTGGGGCATTTTTGGGTTTAATTTTAGTGATTAGTTTTTTGGGAATTTCGGTAATAAATGAAGAGGGCAGGGTGTTTTGGGTTCCGTAGTCGGTGGTGTACTGGCTGGCAGAGGTTAGGTTTAAGGTTTTTTTGGCTCTGGTTATGGCAACGTAGAACAAGCGTCGTTCCTCGTTTTGCGGGTCCTCTATGGCCGTGAACTCTAAGATTTCCGGTGGTAGTTTTATTAACTGACGGATTCTAGGGTTGCCCCATTTACCGTCTACGCAACGGTAGATATAAACATGATCCCACTCTAGACCCTTGGCTTTGTGAGCGGTGGTTATGGTAATTGATTCTTTTAGGGTTATGGGTGAAGAAATGGTAGTTTTTATTTTTTGTTCCCTTAAAGCATTGATGTTGTCTAAAAGCTTTGATAAGTTTAAGTTTTTATCTTGGAAAGCCATGTTTTTGATTTGGGTGAAAAACATGTTTAACTGGTGGAGTTCGTCTGCTTTGTTTTTTTGTTTTAGGAGATGATTTAGAATGCCCGATTGTTGAATTAATTTTTCAAAAAATTCTGGCAAGGTAAGGTTGGCCGAGAGTTTTTGCCAGTTGTTTAGATTTGTAAAAAAAGTTTTTAAGTCTGCTGGAATCTTGTGCCTATCAGAGAGAATGTAGCTTGCTAGATGAGTGTGGTCGTCTGCTGCTTTTTTGGCAGTTTTTAGAATTGACAAAGGATTAATTTCAAAAAAATTGTAGTTTAAAAGGGTAAAGAGTTCACTATCTAGGTGCTGGTGAGGGGAGTTACTGATAATGGTTAGGAAGATGATTAGTTTTTTTATTAAAGGCTGGTCAAGTAGATCTTGGGTACCTTTAATGGTAAAGGGGATGTTGAATTTTTTTAAGGTGGAGGAGATGTCGTCTAGGTCTTTGTTGTGGCGGACGATAATGGCAATGTTTTGGGGTTTTACACCCTTGTTAATTAAGTTTTTGATGTTTTTGGCTATAAAATAGTCCTCGAATATGGAGTGGGTAAAATGAGCGATGTTGACTGGCTTACCTGGACCAGTTAAGTTGCTTTTTAATTTTATTGCTTTGGGGAGGTTGTTTTTTATTACAGCGTGGGCAGAGTCTAGAATGATTTGGGTAGAACGGTAGTTTTGGTTTAGATTTATTAAGGTAGTATTGGGGAAGTGGCTAATGAACTCTTTGGTGTTTTCAAGAGAAGCTCCTTGAAATCTAAATATTGACTGGTTGGGATCGCCGACTACAAAGAGGTTGGCTTTCTCGGCCCAGAAGGAAGCAAGATTAAAGACCAGTTGGTTTTGGGCGGAGTTGGTGTCTTGATACTCGTCTACTAGAAAGTAACTTAAACGTTCTTGGTAGGAAAGTAGTAGATTGGAATCTTCTTCAAACTTGTCTACTACCCAGTTGATCATGTCTTCAAAGTCAAACCTGCCTTTTTTTACTAACCCTTGTTGATAAAGAGAGTAAATTTTTTGCAGGTCTAGATTCTTGTCTGGTGGGCCTGTTAGAGTTTTTTTAAGTTCTTCTGGGCTTACACCTTCTCTTTTTAAGATTCTAATGTTTTCAATGATGCTTTGACAGTAGTAATAAGGAGCGTTTAAGGGCTTTAAATATTTAAACTGGTGACCAGTAATGATTTTTTGCAAGATCTTAGTGCGGTCTAGGTCTTGCAGGTGTTCGGTTTCTTCTGCCACTATGAAGAGGTCTGGGTTTTCTAGGATAACTGACTGGCAAAAAGAATGGAAGGTAGATATTTGTACGGAGTAGGCGGGTTGGCCGATTAAGTTAACTAAACGAGTTCGCATTTCGTTGCTGGCAGCATCGGTAAAGGTAAGGGCTAAAATACTGCTTGGTGGGGTGTCGGTTTTTTTTAGAATATTGGCTATACGGAGAGTAAGAACTTGGGTTTTGCCGGTGCCGGGGCCGGCCATAACCATGACTGGACCGTCAATAGAGTCTACGGCGATTTTTTGGTTTTTATTTAGCTTTTGGTACTCCCTGGCAAAGCTTGTCATGGAGATAGTATAGCGGTTAACTTTGTCGCGTCCCACCCGATGAGAGGCACTTAGTTTTTGCCTGAGTCTAGGGTTTGGGTGGAGGAGATTTTTTGACCCAAAGAGTTTAGAGAAAGTTGGGCGTTGCTCATTTGATTATAGGCATTGGTTAAATGGCGATTCAGCACACCCAAGTTATCATCTAGCTTGGAGTAGTCTTTTTGGACTCCCCTTAAAATGGCGAAGACCTGCTTGGAACGGCTTTCAATTTTCTGGCCTTCAAAAGACAAAAGAATGGTCTGAAGGTGTGAGTAAAGGGTGGTAGGAGATACGGGGTAGACCCTGCTTTCTCTGGCGTAGTTGATTAACTCTGTTAGGTTAACTATTTCGTAGTAAACGGCTTCTGATGGAATATACATTAAGGCAAAGTCTAGGGTTTCTTCTTCTGGCAAAATGTATTTGTTGGAGATGTCTCTTATGTGTTTTCTAACATCTCTTACAAGGGCTTGTTTGTGTATTTTTCTTTCTGCCTTGTCTTTGGCCTTGACCATTTTTTGAAAGTTTTCCATAGGGAACTTTGAGTCTATTGGCAAAATACCAGCGCTAGTTTTTATAGCCGCGTCGACTATGGCCCCGCTTTTGAAACCAAACTGGAGATGAAAAGAGTTTTTGGGGAACATTTGGGAGATTAAATCTTTTAAAACTTCTTCACCTATATTTCCTCTTAACTTGGGGCTTTGTAGAAACTTTTGCAGATCTTGCATGGAACGGCCGATCTCGGAAAAAGTACCGGCTTCTTTTTTTAGTTCACCGATTACCTTAGAGGCATGATCCAAACGATCGTG
>JAHITH010000004.1 GCA_018817845.1 Patescibacteria group bacterium | reverse complement strand
TGCCTTCTGAATCATCGGATATTCCTATTATTGGGAAATTATTTTTAAGACCATCTACGAATAGGGTGTTTGATGATTTCTACACAAAATTAAAAAGTCTTGAACAAGAATATGGGAGTCTAAAACTTCATGGAGAAAATCAATCAAAAGAAAATTTCATGCAACGGTCTGTAATGGTAACGGTTTCTGATATGTTGTCCAATTACAGAGAAGAAACGAGAAGGGTTATTGATAACACAAACATTACAATAGAAGAAAAAAAGGGAACAATCGAAAGGATAAGAAATAAAATGCTTTCTGATGCTAGGACTGCCCTTGATCATCCCCGGGATTCCTTCAAGAAGTATAATTTGGGCTTAATGTTATTTCAACTGACAAACCCTTCTGACTCGGCAAACAAATCAATGCTAAAAAAGGTTGCCAAGGATTTTTAGAGCAATGGTGGTGTTTCCCTGGAAGGTGTTTAGACAGACTTTGGGGAATCGGGGTTGATCCCCAGCATCCAGAGGATTTGTTCTTTGCGGTAACGGCGATCGCCACGAGAGTTGATGCGGATGGCGGGTAGTTTGCCGCGCTTTCCCCAGCGTTTAATGGTTAGGGGAGAAACTCTTAAAAGGTCGGCGGCTTCGCCAACGGTCAAAAGGTCCGGTAGGTTGTCTAGTTTTAGTTGTTTCTTGTCCATGTCTGATATAGAAGTTAGCAGATAAGTAGAGTTAAGTCAAGACTTGAAAATGGGGAACTATTGTTCTAGGATGGATGAATGGTAAGGACAGAAAAAGGTAATAGGCAAGATGGTGAGATTTCAAAAAAAAGAGAGTTTAAGGGTCAGGTGGCTGATTTTTTTAAATTAGAGGTGGTTAGGAGTCAGATGGAAGTTGCTAATGTGAGTTGGGTGGTACAACCAAGGGGTGCTAGAAAACTAGATGTAGGTTTTGTTACCAAAGAAGGGGGTAAGAGTGATTTTGGAGGGCTGAGTTTGTTTGGATATGAAGATTGTATAGGAATGGTCTTGGCAAGGCCAGAGGAGTATTGGGAGGTGCGTGATGGCCTGGGAAAAAATAGACATTTGGCGGAGCTAATGGCTCAAGGAGCTGAAGTGGCGGTGTTGACGGTTGATGATTTTTTGGCTTGGGGAGAGTTTTACCAAGAGGTTGATAAAATGGGTCTTTTGGATCGAGTGGGAAAAAAGGCCTTAGACTTTAGTGGACTGAGAAGATTATCTGAGAAAGAGTCTGAGGGTTTGTGGGGAGCTCTGGAGACACTTTGGAAGGAGAACGAAGATTGGTTTAAGAGCGTAGGGGTGGAGGGGTTTGAGCTTAATAAGGGTGGTTGGGATGTGGCTTTTGTGGGTAAAGACGGGGGATTGGTGGGGGTACCGATTTGCCATTTGAGAACTGGACAGGTAGAAAATGGGGTTTTGGTGGAGAGAGTGTTGTCTAAGTTGGTATGTAGCCCGGGTCTGGTGGTGCGTCGAGCAGGAGAGAACAAAAGAGAGGCGTATGAGCGAACGAAACGAATGGGAACTTATTATAAGGGTAGACGAGGTGATTTTAAGGTGACTGAGGGTTATGAGGACTTGGAGGTGATGCCACCGATGATTACTGACGGGCAGATTAGTTTGTGGCAGAAACTGGGGTTTAGAGGATCGTTGCAGTCGGTCTTGGATGGGACAAGGTTGACAGCAGAGGAAGTGATTAGGTTTTTATATTTGGGAGAGAGTAATATAAATCCAGGAGAGTTGGCCAGAATGGGTTTTAGTTTGCCTAGTGGCGGAGGAGAGTTCCCAGGCATTGATGTGATATTTTACAAGCGGGGAGAGAGGGGAACAAGGCGGGTTGAGGCGGTGGATGGATTTATGGGGCTAGACTTGCAAAAAAGAAAACTAGAAAAGGAAGGGGTGTTGGGACTATCTAATGTGAAGGCGATTACGATTTTGCCAGATAACTGGTCGGCCAAGAAAATGCGAGATTATACTAAACTTATAAGAACCGATTTTAACTATCGGAACCTGGGGCCAGATGGTCATATTTTATATTTAACCAGGAGTCTGTTTGGTAGGTGGAAGGCGGTAGGAAGCGCATTTTTGGTAGAGAATGGAGATGTTGATAATTTTGGCTCGTTAAGACAAAGGGTTGAGTATGGTCACGGGGCAACGAATTTGGAGCGAGTGGAACTAAGGATGCCACGATTAAAACCGCAGATTGGTGGAGTGCAGATGTTTGTAGAAGAGGTGGGTAAAGGGCAGAGAGTTAGGCACGGAATCGATTTTGGTACGGCTTTTACTGGAGTGCCTGAGTCCTTGATGGAGCTGACGGCACGAGAGAAAACGGCTCTGGGAATTAGACGAAGTTTAGAAACGGGTGAGTTGCCGATGGTTTCAGGGTTGTATTACTGGCGGTATTTGTTGCAATCGGCTAAGGAGTTTCATGAGATGGATTACATTGGGAGTGAAAATCCGGTAGCTAGATTTTTACGATCGGAGTTGGTGGCTCAGGTGCCTTTTGACGAGGCAGTTAAATATTTGGGACGAGGTAGAGCGAGAAAGATTTACAGGTTGGGTAAGGAGGATGTGAAAGAGTGGTATGGAGATGGGGAAGTAGAGACATCTAACTTGATTTGGACTCATGGCCATATTGACCACTGTGGTAAGGCGCCGTTTATTAGGCCAGAAACAGATTTTTATGGTTCGGCTGAGACGATGACTATAGCTGGTTGGTTGACGAGTAAGGGGGCTACTTGGCGAGACAAACCTGAATATGTGAGTAATATATTAAATTATCGGCCGGGTAGGCCGTATGAAAAAGAATATCGAAAGT
>JAHITH010000042.1 GCA_018817845.1 Patescibacteria group bacterium | reverse complement strand
TGCAGGGTTTGGACTGTATGAACTTTTGCAATTTAAGAAAAACGAAATTAAGTCAACGATCGTTCACCTAATTTGGACGGGGTTGATTCCTTTGACGGTGTTGTTGGTGTTTGGTTTTTACTGGTTACGAACCGGTAATTTTTGGGCATATTTAAATAGTGGAGATAACTTTCATTTGTTTTGGCCACCGTTTTCTATATTTGGTAAGGGTGGAGCTTGGGTGGGAGATTTTTGGCTAGAGGAAATTATCTGGCTTTGGTTAATTTATGGCGTAGGGACAGCCAAACTTTGGTTAAAAAATGAAAAATTACTGGCCTCGTTTGCAGGCATATTTTTTGCGTCTACTTTGTTTGTTTCGCATAGAGACTTGGCTCGTTACATTATCCCCATATTCCCTTTGATGCTTTTGGGCTACAAGGATGTGCTGGTTAAAAAGGAGTTTAAGTGGGCCTTGGCCATAGTCGTCATCCCTGCTTTTCTATTTGCTCTTAATTTTATTTTGAACAATATGGCCCCAGTCGCCGACTGGGCACCGTATTTGTAAGATTTATTTCTTCTTCCAGATGATTTTGTTGTACATGATCCAGTTGTAGGGGAGGACGAGGAAAAGGATTATGAATGGGAGGAGTAATTGGCGATACTGGGCACCAAATACACTGACACCGATGGTGCCGACTACAGTTTGAATAATTAAAGCGCCAGCTGAAGTGAAGTTGAACTGGAGGAACTTTTTAGTGAGGGCGGACAAACCTTTGATTTTATCTGACTTGAAGGTCCAGATATTATTTAGAGTGAAGTTGGAGATGATGGCGGCTTCTGTGGAGACACCCCAAGCCATCCACTCTGGTTGACCTAGATTGGCAACTAACTGAAGCAGGGTAGCGTTGACTAAGTAACCGATGAAGCCTACCGTGCCAAATTTTAAGAATTTTTTTACAAAAGGATCGTCATATAATCTTACGTGCAAAACTGTTTTTAGAGTGTCTGCAGCGGTTTTAGGTTCAATTTTTGACTCACCTACCGTGCGAAGGCCAAACTGTAGGGGAATTTCTTTTATTTTGGCTTTTAACAAAACCATTTTGAACAAAAATTCTAATTTGTAGGCGAAGCTTTTGGTGTAGAGATGGTCCATGTCCATTTTGTTTACAAAACCCTTGACTCTACTGGCCTTAAGACCGGTGGTTGGGTCGGTGATTTTGAAGAAGTTCTTGAAGGGGAAGAAGAGGATAAAACGGGCCGTAAAACCACCTACTTCTGAGAAGAAAACTCTTTTGAATCCCCAACCTTTGGGATTACTGCCACCTTTGATTTTTCTGGAACCCAAAACATAGTCTGCACCGTTTTCGATTTCTTTTAACATGGCGGGGATAGTTTCTGGTGGGTGTTGGAAATCGCTATCGAACTCTATGATTGTGTCTGCGTCTAATTTATTCATGGCCTCCTTGAAGCCCTTAACGTAGGCGTTGCCTATGCCGGCTTTTTCTTTGTTGAGTAGTAAATAAAGGTCTTTGTATTTCTTTTGTTTTTCTTGAACTACTTTGTAGGTGCCGTCGGGTGAGGTGTCGTCGACTACCAATAATTTACAGTGCCAGTTTTTTATTTGGGGAAAGGTTTTCTTAAATAGGTGATCAATCATCTTGCCGATGGAATCGACTTCGTTATATGTGGGGATGACTACTACGGCGGTTTGTTTTTTGTTGTTCATGGAGTAAGTATAGCATTTGAATATGGTGATTTGGGGAAAATTGGTTCTCTTGTACGAGTGTAGGTTTTTTTATGACAAAAGTAGCTTTGGTCTGTACGTTTGGATTTTTTAGCATGGTGACAATCGGGATTTGGTTTGGTGCACCGACCATCTTGTTCAAACAAAGTTAAATCTAGTGGAAGGTTCTCACATAGCTTGGTTCCCAGATATGACAGAGTTTCTTTCATTTGATTGATTTGATTGATAATTTGATTGTATTATAAACTGTGGCGATTTGGGTGAGTGCCGAGCCGAGGCACGAACCGCATATACAGTGTTAGGCGACCCGAAGGAGGGAGGTAAAATTTCTTGACCGACCGACTGAGAACGCAGTGGGGCAATCGAAGCGCAGAGCAATAAAAATTACACTAATTCTTAACAATTTTACAGTCCATCTGGGAACATCTTTGCCATTAGCGAGTCAGCAATAGCTCCGTGAATGCTTTTAGAGCTAGCTCCGAGATCTGATTTGATGAGTGCGTCATTCCCTTCATCACCCCACTTGATCTTTTCTTCTAACTCAGAATAAGTTTTACCAATTGTTTCAACTTGATCTTGAGCTAGCTCGCCCTTAGAGTGTGTAACCCACTCAGTTATCATCTCCACCCCTACTTTTTCTTGTGCGGCTAGACAAAGAGCATGGACTTGATCTGGTAGGCTTAGTTCAGAGAACTCTTTTGGTTGATTGACATCTGGTTTGTGTTCCTGAATGGATTGGTTTTCTGACATAGTAAAATTGTTTCTTTATTTTATAGTAATTTTTATTTTTTTGCCTAACGTTTCTGTATATGCGATGTTCCGCTATATCCATATTAACATTATAAAAGATGTAGCGGAATATGGGAGAGCGAAGTGCAACGAGCGAACCGCATATACTGTGTTGTCCGACCCGACCCTGAGCGACTGTAAGGAGTCGAAGGGGAGAGCGCAGCGTGGCTTTAGCGTATTTTTCTGAAAATTTTTATTCATATTTGTTGAAGGTTTTGTATTATGAAATTTTGATTTGTTGTTTTAAGAAAATAGAATATCA
>JAHITH010000041.1 GCA_018817845.1 Patescibacteria group bacterium | reverse complement strand
ATTCCCCATTTTTATAGCCATGGGCTTTTTGGCAAGACCATTGGTAGAAATAATCCCCAAGTACACCAAGTGGTTGCCCGCCCTTATTCCTTTATATTTATACCTTTACAACGCCGGTTGGGCCACCGTTTCTACTAGTCTCACCAACGCCTTAAACGCTGTGGGTAAAATTCACATCACCTTCAAGCTTATGCTAATGTGGGCTTCGCTCACCTGGGGCATAATGCCATTTTTGGCCATAAAGTACGGTTATCTAGGTGTTAGTTACGCAGCTGGTCTTATCGCCACATCTTCTCTGGTTGCTATTTTGGTCGCCAGAAAACATATCAAATTTTCCCTCCTTGATTCACTTAAAAGTCCAATCCTTTCATCCATAGGGTTGGCCATTTATTTGTATTTGGTTCACTCCTTTGCTTCCTCAGTTTCCAGGGTAACAGTTATCTCTCTTGGGGGAGTAATTATATTTATTGGTTTGGTGCTTCTAATAGAGGGCAAATCGTTTATCAACAAAACAATCAAGCTTTTTGCTTTAAGAAAATGAAAAATATTATCCTTTCAATATTCGCACTTCTTATTTTCTTCCTCTTAGCTCCACAGTCTTACGCTTACACCAAAGAATCATACGAAACAGAATCTTTTGCAACAGTTACCATTCTTGTCAGGGGGCAAGAAAACTGGACTTTAATTAATCAAAGTCCAATAGACATACCTCTTTCCTACTATAAACAAGCTAGCCAGCTAAAAATTCCTACATCATACATGTTGCGTTACGACGCCATAACAGACAAAGAAATTTCATCAAAATTAAGTGATTTAGTAGCCACAGATTCCACGCAGATTCTTGGTGGGTTACTAGAAGTAACGCCAAAACTAGCCCAAAAAGCCAATGTGGAGTATCAAAACCATGGTAGTTTCACCACAGCCAATCACATTTTTCTTTCAGGCTATGAAAGAAGTGATAGGTTAAAAATAATTGATACCTACATGGACGCCTTTTTCAACAGGTTTGGCAACTACCCGCCAGTTATAGGGGTAGATTCTCTAGATAGTTTCTCCTTTGACTATCTGGTCTCACACTATTCGGTCATCGCCGCCTTTATTCAAGATGAAACGTATCAAAGTAACAACCTTCGCCACTGGGGTGGAATCTTGGCAGAACCTTATCTTCCCAGTAAAACAAATATTTTATTACCCGCTCAAGATAGCAAAAATAAAATAAACGGTGTTGTTTTTAGATGGTCTCCAGCCGACCCATTCGATTTCTTTTCAAAAAACTCAATATCTAGATTTGATCCTACTCATATTAATATTCGCCTAGACAACAACTATCAACTTTTCTTTCAAACAGAAGACAGCTTAAAAAACACCGAAATCGCCAAACAATTTGCCACTAACTTTGTTAAGCAATTAAAGGATAAGCAAGACAATTACTCTCTAACCCTAAGATCAACCACCAGTCTAGGTGAGTTAATTAAAGCCCGATATCCAGAAACCTCACCCGCCTCATTTTTCATAGCCAATAACGTCTATTGGTACCAAAACCCATTTTACCGCTTAGTATTACGCCAAACCAACAACGGAGATGCAGAAATAATAGACTTCCACGTTTATAATCCAAAAATTACCGGTGAGTATTTTCATCAAAAAAACATTCAAACAGTAAGTTTCCAAGAGATTCAGGGCATAATTGACTCAGTTAAATTTCCGGAAAGCTCGCTATTTATAGATATAAATTTAGAAACTGCAAAAATAACTTCAGAGTACTGGGATCTTATCATCACAGACGGTCAAAAAGTTCTTAGGGCAGAACCCAAAAAAATAATTTTTGAAAACTTTTCTCCACCTAGTCTTGAATCCAATCAAATTAAAATAAAAACTTCCAGAAACTCTACTCAATGGCTAATCAATCCAACCCCACCATTTAAAAACCTTTTTAACTCAAATTACTTTGTAATTAAGCTTGCTCTAATTTTTCTGTTCATCTTTCTTATCTTAAAAACCACCTCGTCATTCCTGCGTAGGCAGGAATCTATATTATTCCTAGGGCTTCTATTCGGTTTTATTACCTTAATCCCTGTATTATTCTCCGGGCAAGTTTACTCCTTTGGTCTTGGTCTCTGGGGCCCAAACGGTCACGACGCCATTTTTCACCTGTCACTTATAAACTCCTTAAAAGACAACCTGCTTAGTCTTTCCCATCCTCAGATATCTGGCCAAGTACTACAAAACTACCATCTGGGGGTAGACTGGGTACTTGCCTTAATTTCAAAACTTACGGGTCTACAGCCAGCCATACTTCTCCTTCGCTATCTTCCAATTGTTTTGCTGGCAGTAATCGTCTCTCAATTAATCAAACTTCTTTCAAGTTGGAAGTTTTCAAAACCAGCTATTCATCTTTCATTATTTTTATCGTTTCTAGCCGGCTCATTTGGTTTCGTCTTTACTCTTTTAAAGTCAGGTAATTTGTTTGCAGGTGAGTCTCTTTTTTGGATGAATCAGTCAGTCTCCATATTTTTAAACCCCCCATTTGCTTTCTCCATAGCCTTACTCCTCATCTTCCTCAATCTATACACAGCGAATGGTAAATTCATTTTATTAATTTTAATCGGCGGCCTTTTAGCCCAAGTAAAAATCTACGCCTTCATTCTGCTCTTATTATCTCTACTAATTCTAAGAGAAATAAAACTATTCATTGGTATTGGTCTAGTTGGCCTTTTGTTGTCTCTGCCAACCCTAGGTCTCCAAGGATCTCCTTTTGTATTTTCTCCTCTTTGGTTCCCAAAAAGCTTAATCGCCGCTCAAGACAAATTAAATTGGCAAAAACTAGCTCAAGCCTGGCAAGTATATGAAGCAAACGGAGTATATATCAAGTTATTTATTGTTAACTCTTTGGCCTTAATAATATACCTTTTGGGTAACTTAGGTGTTCGAGTAATAGGCTTACTCAACATCCTAAAGAAAGATTTCTCATCGGAATCTGGCGCTTTGAGCGACTGTTCAGATGTGGAATCTTTTAGGTTGGTCAAATCAATCATTCTCCTCGGCCTAATAATCCCACTTCTTTTTATCCAAGCAAACAACCCTTGGAACACCATCCAATTTTCCTACTACTCTCTATTTTTCTTAAGCATCTTCACCGCTCAGGCAATTTCATCAAAAAAGCGGTCATTAATTACCTGGATTCTAGTTTTTGGCCTAACTCTCCCCACCACCATAGGTACCTTAAGGGATTACATTACCCCTTACTCTGCCTCAAAAATAAGCTTCACGGAGCTTCAAGCCCTAGAAACCCTAAAGAGTCAAGAAAAAGGTATAGTTATCTCTCCAATCTTTAGTAAATCAAAATCCAGGCAGTTCCCAGCACCAAAACCACTTTACGCTTATACCACCACCGCCTACATTTCTGCCATATCTGGTCAACCAGAGTACCTGTCAGATTTAATCAACTTAGACATTACCGGCTTTGATTACAAAGAAAGAGTCAAGAATGTCCAAAGATTTTATCAAACCCAAGACCCAACTTGGGTCAAGAATTTTTTACAAACCGAAAACATTAAATATATATACACCACTCCCATTTCCCAACTCCAAATTAATCCTCAAAAAACCTGCCTCACTCCAATCTTTGACACAGGTGAGATAATTATTTATAAATTTAATTGTTATGACTAAAGTAAAAATCTCTGCCGTAGTTAATACTAGAAATGAAGAGACCAACATAGAAGCCTGATTAAACACTACTATGTTTGGACAACCCCCATATGAAAAAAAATAAGCTCCAAAAACTAAACAACTTTGTAATTTTCCAGACAGAAGAAGGCAAGGTTAATATCAATGTTTTTTTTCAAAACGAAACTCTCTGGTTAACTCAAAAGTTAATAGCCCAACTGTTTCAAAAAGACAGAAGCGTAATAACCAAACATTTGAAAAATATATTTACCTCAAAAGAATTACAAGAAAAATCAGTAAGTGCAAATTTTGCACACACTGCCAAAGACAATAAAACTTACAAAACAAAACACTACAACTTAAAAGCAGTTCTTTCAGTTGGATACCGTGTAAATTCACACAGGGCTATAGAATTCAGAAAATGGGCTAACGAAATACTTCACGAATACATTATCAAAGGATTCGCCATGGATGACAAACGCCTTAAACAAATAAAACATTTTGGCAAAGACTACTTTGATGAATTACTCGAAAGAATCAAAGAAATTCGTATGAGTGAAAGACGCTTGTATCAAAAAATAACAGATATTTACACACTCTCCGCAGACTATGATTCAAAAGACAAAATAACTCAACACTTTTTTGCAACCGTTCAAAACAAACTCCACTGGGCTATTACCGGCAAAACAGCAGCTGAAATAATTTACACCACAGCAGATGCGAAAAAAATATACATGGGATTAAAAACATGGGAAAATGCCCCAAAAGGTAAAATTCTTAAATCTGACATTACAATAGCTAAAAATTATCTCAACGAAAAACATATTAAAAAATTAAATTCAATTGTTAACTCATATTTAGATATCGCAAAAAGTAAAGCCGAAAGTAGACAAGTAATGAATATGAAAGATTGGAGTCAATACTTACAACAATTTCTAAAACTTGCTAACAAGCCAATTTTGAAAAATAAAGGTAAAATTTCAATGCTAGAAGCCAAGTTAAAAGCAAAAACAGAATATAAAAAATTCAGAGTAAAACAAGACAAAGAATTCATTAGCGATTTTGACAAAGAAGTTAAAAAATTGCAAAGCAAAACTTGCTGATGATGTAAAATGATTTATATGTCCAAAATAAAGATCTCTGCCGTAGTAAATACCAGAAATGAAGAGACCAACATAGAAGCTTGTTTAAAAACCTTAAGATTTGCAGACGAAATCGTGGTAGTAGACATGGAGTCAGAAGATAAAACTGTTAAATTAGCTAAAAAATATACAAAGAAAGTCTTTAATCACAAAAACGTTGGTTACGTAGAACCAGCTAGAAACTTTGCCATAAAAAAAGCCACTGGCAACTGGATCTTAATTGTAGACGCCGACGAAAGAATCCCCAGATCACTAGCTGTAAAACTAATTAAGATCACCAAAGAAAACGGGGTAGACTTTATCAGAATTCCTCGCCAAAACCTAATCTTTGGCAGATGGATAAAATACTCTCGTTGGTGGCCAGACTACAACATCAGGTTTTTCAAAAAAGACAAGGTAGAGTGGCAAGACAAAATTCACTCTATCCCCATTACCACTGGTACCGGAATAAATTTAGACCCAGTAAAAGAACTAAGTATCATACACCATCACTACATCTCCATAGATCAATACTTAAAAAGGTCCATTCGTTACTCAAAAACTCAAAGCAAGGAACTTGTTAATCAGGGTTATATTTTAGACGTTAAGGATGTGTTTTTTAAACCAGTAGGGGAGTTCCTTTCCAGATTTTTTGCCGGTGAAGGCTACAAAGACGGTTTTCACGGCTTTGTTCTAGCCTCTCTCCAAGCCTTTTCCACTCTCTTGGTTTACCTATATGTCTGGCAAGAACAAGGTTTTAAACCAGTTCACCACTCTACCTTCATTCAACAATGGCCAAACTGGCTTAAACAAAAAGGTAAAGAATTCGTTTATTGGATTTACACAGTAAGTATCCACACCGCCAATAAAAAAACCACCCGATTCCTCTTAAAATTAAAACGCAAACTCTCCCAATGAAGGTAAAAGACATTGCCATAATCATCGTCCATTTTAAAAATGTTCAAGATACATTAGAAACCCTGGACTCGCTTTACAAAGCATTTTTACCTAAGGGGGTAAAAATGACGCCATACGTGGTAAACAACGACCAGTCAAAAGAACTTGAAAGAAAATTACCTATTAAATTCCCCAAAGCTATTCACGTTTATAGTAGCGAAAACCTTGGTTTTTCCGGTGGTAACAATCTAGGGTTACAAAAGGCATTAAAAGGCAAACACGACACCTTTGTTTTATTAAATAACGACGTCTTGGTAAAAAAAGACTTCATAAAAAAAATCGTCTCTTCACCCATAACCAAACCAGACGTAGGTATCGTTGGCGGGTTAATATACTTTGCAAAAGGTTTTGAGTTTAAAAGTTACAAACAATCAGAAAAAGGCAGGGTGGTTTGGTACGCTGGCGGACAGATTGACTGGGCCAATGTTCTTGCTTCTCATTTGGAGGTAAACGAAGTCGACAAAGGTCAGTTCAACAAAATACAGTCAACCGATTACGTTACCGGTTGCTTACTAATCACCAAACGGCAAGTCTTAGAAGAAATAGGTTCGCTAGACAATAAATATTTTTTATATTTAGAAGACGTAGATTTTAATATCAGAGTTCAAAAAGCGGGTTACCAAACAATCTTTGATCCAAGTATCAAAATTTGGCATAAGGTAGCTCAAAGTTCCGGCATTGGCTCGCCGTTAAACGACTATTTTCTAACCCGCAATAGACTCCTGTTTGGTTTCAAATACACTCCCCTTAGAACCAAGTTCGCTTTAACCAGAGAAGCCATCAAAAAACTTTTCATCGGCACCAAGGCCCAAAAAACAGCCGTTAAAGACTTTTTTACAGGTAATCTTGGCAAAGGCTCATGGCTAAAATAAACAGATTTTTTGTTATATTATTAGTTTTTTTATTTCTATCTCCATGTCAAATCGGTGCCGCTGATCAAAATATTGTTACGCCTGTATACATAGTCAGGGGCAGGGAATACTGGCGTCAAACCAAGGATATAACCGAGCTTACTAAAATGATTTTCGCCGTAGAAGAATCTGGTCTAAACTCAACCTGGCTAATCCAGTTCGATGCTCTACAAGATCAACAAATAGTAGATCAGTTAAAAAATCTAAGCAATCGGCACGAATTAGGTTTATATATAGAAGTCACTAGAAAGTTAGCCGACAAAAGTTTCGTCTACTACGACTGGACAACGGGTCACTGGAGTGCCGCAAACAAGATTTTTCTTTCTGGCTACGAAATAAAAGACAGACAACGTCTAATAGACACAAGTTTTTCCTATTTTAAAGAGGTCTTTGGGAAATATCCTAAGTCTTATGGCTCCTGGTATCAAGACGGCTACTCACTAGAGTATATTAAAGAAAAATATGGCCTAGACACAGTTTTAGGACTGGCAGATCAGTACTCTACCGACGGTTATCAAACCTGGGGGCAGTACATTAACCAACCATACTACGTTAGTAAAAAATCCAGCCTAGAACCAGCCTTAAACGCTCAAGATAACACGGATGTGGTCAAGGTTCTTTGGGCACCAAGAGAACCCACCTTAAGTTATGGCAAAGATAAAAGTTTCTCAAATTACTCCTTGCAAGCCAACGACTATCGCAGAGCTCAGGGTCTCACAACCAGCTTTTTTGAAAAATTATTAAATACCTCAACCACCAATATCATCGGCCAGTTGGCTCAAGTGGTGGTAGGTATAGAAGTTTCAGAGTTAGAAGACCAATGTTTTAACGAAATTACAAATCAACTCAATTTATTAAAATCTTATCAAAACTCCGGTCTTATTAAAACCCAAACCTTAAGTCAATTTGGCAAGCTATATAAACAAACATTTAAAGAAGTTTCTCCATCAGTCTTTACCCAATCAGAAGATAAAAACATATCTTCGTACTGGTTTAACTCACCCAACTACCGAGCTGGTTTTTTCTACGAAAAAGGTCAACTAGAATTAAGAGATTTGCGTTTCTACCATCAAAACGGTTATCGTGATAACGATCAAGCAAACCCTGACCCAAACGAAAATCTTACTAGGGTAGTCCCCGCCGTTGTAGACGATCTAATTTTGTCAAACAAAATAGTTATTGGCAAAACCACCACTCCAAAAGTATTAGAAACAGAATCCTTGGTCACCATTACCACAGACAACGGTCAAATCAAACTCTATCCAAAAAAACCAGTCATTCCTGGTTTAGATAATCTATCCATACCAGAAAGCAAAACCGTTGCTGATATTAAAAAAACAAAATGTTCAGACGAATACGGCGGCTATCAACATTTTCCTTGCATTAACAAATTTATTGTTACTCTACAGTCGTTAATTCCAGACATAAGATATTCAAGCCTTTTTGGTCAAAGATATCTAGGGGTAAAAACATCACCAGAGACCTTGTTCGCTATTAGATTTCCCAATATTAAGATCGATAATTTTCATTTTGATTACCCATTACTCGATGACTTTATCTCTACAAGTAAAAAGACCAAACCCAACTTTCCCTGGCTTGGTAAACAAGAACAAGAACTGGAGTTTATTGGTCTCTCTAACCAAGCTATCCGTAAGTCTGGCAGCTACGGAGAAGAAAATTTAGTTGCAGACGAAGACAAAAAAATATTATTTGAAAATAGCTACTATGTCATTTTTGAAAAATAAAAGAAACCTCCTTTCCGCCATTCTTCTATTAATGCTCTTGGCCTTTTGTTTGCGAACCCATCATCTATCTACCGATCTTTTGTTTCACCGTGACCAAGGCTTACACTCTCTATCAATCTGGAACATCTGGCACGAAGGAAAACTGTCTCTTTTAGGTCCCCTAAGCGACGTCGATGGTTTAACTCACGCCCCAATTTATTTCTGGCTTATGTTACCAGCTTACGCCTTGTCCGGCGGCGATCCGGCAGTTGCCAGTCTATTTCAAATTACCCTAGAAGTACTCTCATTACCATTATTGTTTTTCGCTATTAAACGATTATTTAACTCTCGTACTGCTCTTTTGACTCTGTTAATCTATTCAGTTTCCTATGGTGGTATCGGCCTTTCTCGCTGGCTAGTCAATGTTACTCCGATTCTTCCCCTTACCAACCTCCTCCTTTTTCTTCTCACCCATAATCCTAAGGTTTTCATTACATCATTGGTTGTTGGCATCATCACCCAAATGGACGCCGCCATTGGCGTTTTCCTATTACCATTTATATTCTGGTTTTTCCGCTCTCGTTTTAACATCAAAACTATTATCTTAATCATGGCAGGCTTCCTCCTTCCTGCCTTACCCCTTTTAGTTTTCGAGCTTCGTCACAACTTTGTTATCACTCAGGCAGTTCTTAATTTTTCTGGCAAGTCCGGCCACGGTCTGGGGTTGAACCCCAGCGTCTTCATTGCAAACCTTGGTGTTTTATTTACAGAAATAAACAAGATTATTTCCTACCCATATATCTACATCTCTAGCATCTTATTTGTTTTTGGTTTATATAAAGTCAAGCAACTTAAAAACTACAATTTTATCTATGCTTTTCTTCTCATTCCTTTTATTTGTCTTTCGTTCTTTCAACGTGGAGCAATAGGTTTTTTCCTGATCTCGCTTCTACCACTCTCCCTGGCAATTTCAATTTATGGCCTACAATCTTTATCCGGTTTAACCTATCCATTACTAATTCTAATTTTATGCTTAAACCTTATTCAGTTGCCCAATGTTTATAAGCCCAACAACGCCCTCACACCAATAGGCAACGCCAACATAATTACCTTGCAAGACAGAAAAAACATAATTGACTTTATGTACCAACAGGCCAACGGAGAGCAGTTTTCCGTTTGGTTTTATACAATTCCATATTTTCAAGAAGAGGTCTGGGACTATATGCTTTACTATTACGCAGAACCCAAATACGGCTACCTTCCGGAACAAACCACTGGTTTCTCACCCAATGATTTAAAAACTTCCCAATACTTTTTTGCAGTCTACGAACCAGACGAAGATCGACCAACCAAATTAGAATCATGGCAAAAAGAAACAGTCAAAAACTTCGGCCCCTCAATAAAAACCTTCTCCACCCACGACCTTTATATAAACCTTCATAACATAAGGTAAAATATATTTCATGTCTACCATCTCGGTAATAGTTTTAAGTAAAAATGTAGAGAATGAAATCATTCCTGCCTTAAAATCCGTTCACTTCGCCAATGAAATAATCTTAGTAGATACGGGTTCAACAGACAAAACTATAGAAGTCTCTAAGCCATTTGTGACCAAGGTCGTAAAAACCTCCTCTACCCAAAATTTCGCCCGTTGGAGAAACGAGGGTGCTAAAGCAGCTACTGGAGACTGGCTTTTATATCTAGACTCAGACGAGCGTATCCCCAAAAATCTAGCCCAAGAAATCAAAGCCACCGTAAATGAACCATTGCACGACGCCTATACAATCTCTCGTTTCGAGGTATTTTTAGGCAAACACCTCGATCACTGGCCAGATTCAAGAGTTTTACGCTTAATTAAAAAATCTAGCCTAATTCGTTGGCAAGGCAAGCTTCACGAACAACCCCAAATCAAAGGCACAATAGGGGACCTACGACACCAAATGATTCACCTATCCCACAAAAATATTAACGAAAAAGTCTTAAACACTCTAAACTGGTCAAGAATAGAAGCAGAGCTACTTCTAAAAGCCAATCATCCACCAATTAAAGGCTGGCGATTATTTAGAATTATCTTCACAGAATTTTTCACAAGGTTTTTTAAACAAGGACTTTGGAAAGACGGTGTAGAAGGCACCATAGAGTCAATTTATCAATCTTTCTCTCGCTTCCTAACCTACGTTCAACTCTGGCAGTTACAAAGAAAACCAAGTTTAAAGGATGCTTATCAAAACATAGACAAACAAGTACTAAAAGAACTAAAAAATCCTAATGAAAAAAGCCTTAATATTTGATCCATATCTAGATACTTTAGGTGGCGGAGAGCGCTACACCCTCTCGGTTGCCCAAGTCTTGGTTAAGGCTGGTTATAAAGTCGATCTGGCCTGGAGTGATCCTAAAACCCTCGATTTGGCCAGTACTCGCTTTGGTCTCAATCTTCAAGTCATCAAGCCTAACCCTACCGCCTACCAGTTTTTGTCTACCCAAGCCAATCTGGTCAAAAAAGCCCTCTTCACTCGCCAGTACGATCTGATATTCTTTCTTTCAGACGGTAGTATTCCCTTGCTTTTTGCCAAGAAAACCCTTCTCCATCTCCAGACGCCTTTTCCTAAATCAGCAAATATAAGTTTTATAGATAAATTAAAGTTAGTCAAAATCAATAAAATCATTTACAATTCAGCTTTCACTCAAAGTTACTGGCAAAAATATTTACCCAAAAATAAAGGAGTGGTTATCTATCCACCCATAGATACAGACAGTTTTAAACCATCCAAAATTAAAGAAAACATTATTTTATCGGTAGGGCGTTTCGATTCTCCATCTCACCCCAAGCGTCAAGACGTTTTAATAAGTGCGTTCGTCAATTTACCTAAAAATATCCAATCTAAATATAAATTAATTTTAGTAGGTGGTTTAGTAGGAAACAAAAGTCTACTAAAAAATCTAAAAGCAAAAGCTCAAAAATTAAACGTTGAGTTCATAGTTAATCCAAACTTTAAAACCTTGCAATCTCTTTATGCCAAAGCCAAGATTTTTTGGCACGCAGCTGGGTTTGAAATAGATGAACAAAAGAACCCAGACAAAGTAGAACATTTTGGTATGACAACGGTAGAAGCCATGTCTGCAGGTTGCGTTCCTACTGTTTGTAATAAGGGCGGTCAAAAAGAAATTGTTACATCCGGCACAGGTTTTCTTTGGAACACCATACCAGAACTGGTTAACCACACACTTCAATTAATTAAATCGCCTAGTTTAATTAAACGAACAGCTAACAAAGCCATCAAAAGGTCAAAAGACTTCGGTTTAAAAACTTTCGAAACAAGTTTAAAACAAATAATTTAACTTATAAATGTCTTCAATAATTAAAAAAAACTTAGTTATTATCCTCATAATAATAATTGTTTTAGTATTTTTTTGGCCAATTTTTCGTGGATCGGTTCCGATTCCGTTTGATGGTCTTGTCGGAGCATACTTCCCCTGGCTTGATTTTAAGTATGGTTACGTCGTGGGTGTACCAGTAAAAAATATTTCCGTTACCGACGTTTTTTCTCAACTCTATCCCTGGAGACTTTTAGTTATTGAAGCCTTCAAAAATAATCAATTTCCCCTTTGGAACCCTTACTCGTTCTCCGGCACTCCTTTACTCGCCAATTGGCAATCAGCAGCTTTGTATCCACTAAACATATTAATGATAATTTTTGGCAATGTATGGGGGTGGACACTAATGATTGTACTCCAGCCATTTTTGTCAATCTGGTTTATGTTTTTATTTTTAAAACAAATAAAAATAAAAACAATACCAAGTCTAGTTGGTGGTATCGTCTTCGCATTTTCAGGGTTTATGACCACTTTTCTTGAATACGGAACCGCCGGCCAGGTATTTCTCTGGCTACCACTTCAACTTTATTTAATCGAAAAATTCTTTAAAACAAACAAACCATCGTACCTCATTTATACTTCACTATTATTTTTTTTAACCGCCACCGGCGGTTCTTTCCAGCCCGCATTATATGTCAGCTTGGTCGTTATTAGCTATTTTTTCGCCAGATTATTTATAACACCAAACAAGAACAAAAAACGTAAATTTACCTGGGGTGCTATTTTTCTAACTCTTTCAGGTCTTATCGGGGCTGTTCAGTTGCTACCCACTATGGAATTTGTTAGTAACTCTATTCGTCAATTTGACCATAATATTTCTGAGCACAAATTTGGCTTGCTTCCAGTTCAGAATCTTATTACTCTTTTAGCTCCTGATTTTTTTGGTAACCCCTCCACTCAAAATTTCTGGGGATTTTTGCAGTATCAAGAAACCCATGGTTATTTCAGCATCATCGCCTTAGCATTAGTTTTAACCTCAATTATTATAAAAAACAAAAGTTTCCAACATAAATTTTTTCTATTTCTGTTTTTTCTTTCTTTGGTTTTAGCTTTCAACAATCCTCTAAGCGCCCTGGTTTACAAGTTCAATCTTCCTGGTATTTCCACCGGTTATGCCTCTCGTTGGTTTTTTATTACTGGTTTTGCCGCCGCCGTCTTAACAGCCATCTCTCTTAATCATCCTTTTCAACCTAAAAAATATACTAAATTTGCCTTTCTACTACTAGTAAGTTTATTAATAGGAGTTGCTATTTGTCTTCCAATAACCACTCTACACACCACCAATAATACTACTGTCGCTCTTAGAAACAGCATACTGCCCTTAGCCTTAATTACCACCTTGTTATTACTCACCAGGCTTGTCAAAAACAAAAAACTATTTTTAAACCTAATTCTAATATTAATCACACTTGATCTTTTTCGAGCATTTTCTAAATTTACCCCTTTTAGTCCTACTAGACTTTCAAACTTGGACACGCCAATTACCAAGTTTATTAAAGCTGATGACAAATATTATCGCCTAGATAAAGAAGAGGGTCCTTTAATGCCATCAAATACTTGGACTTACTCAAATCTCTACTCTCCTTCGGGTTACGACCCTCTTATTTATCTCCCCTATGCTACCTGGTATCGACTTTACACGTCAGGCATGTCAGAAAATTCTCAACCAGAAGATTTTCAAATAAATAATCTTACTCGCTATCTAAATCTCAACGGTTACTCTTCACCTTTCCTAGATCTTGCTGGGGTTAAATACTTACTCACCCTTAAAAGAACCAAGATAGGTGAGTTTAGGCCTTTTGGTGAGGAATCTAATTACCTAATTCCTAAAGACAAATTTACCCCAGTTTTTGAAGATGAAACAGTCATTGTTTTAGAAAACAAAACGGTAATGCCAAGAGTTATTCTTTACGACTCATGGCAAGTCATAAAGGATCAGTTCATTGCCCAAGCTAAACTTAAAAATAATTACGACTTTCGACACAAGGTAATCCTAAGTTCTAAGCCAAGTTCATCAAACTTAAAAGTTTCACCCAACGACTCGGCTGAAATAATTGACTACTCTTTTAATCAAGTTAATATCAAAACCCAAACAGCAGATCCAACCATCATGGTTTTAACCGATACAGAATACCCCGGTTGGCAGGCAACCATCGATGGAAACAAAACCCCCATCCTCACAGCCCAAGGTATTTATCGAGCCATCAACCTACCTGCGGGGAACCACATCGTCTCTTTTCAATTTAAGCCAAAATCTTTTTACATAGGACTAATCATTACTCTGGCTACCTTTACAATCTGTCTCATCTTATTAATATATTTTTATCTCCAAGGGTCCAACAAAGATTGATATACTTTACCTATGAAAAAACTCTCTCTAGACCTAGTCATTCCAAGCTATAATGCCAAGTATTTGTTAGAAGAAAATTTACCCAAGGTAATTAAATATTCTCCTGAAATAAATAAAATAATTGTTGTAGACGACGGTGGTTCAGACGATACCAAAAAGTATCTCAAACAAAACATCAAAAACTCAGTTTACTTAAAAAATAATAATAACCTAGGTTTCCCCAAATCGGTTAACAAGGGTTTCAAAGCTTCCAAAGCAGACCTTGTCTTATTGTTAAATAACGACGTCTATTCAACCAAACCCTATCTAGATAAAGCCATAAAACACTTCCAAGATCCAAACATTTTTGCCGTCACCTTAAACGAAAAAAACTCTTCCTGGCCAAAGGTGGCCTGGAAAAATGGTAAGTTTCAGTACACTCAAGGAAAAAACAAAACCAAGCCTCGTCACACACCTTGGGCCTCAGGGGGAAGCGCCATATTTAAAAAATCAATCTGGGACAAACTAGGTGGTCTAAACGAAATCTACTCACCAGGCTACTGGGAAGATATAGACATAGGTTGGCGAGCCTGGAAACAAGGCTACAAAATCATCTGGGAGCCAAATTCTAAGGTAATTCACCAGCACCAATCATCCTTTAATAAACTAAATCAAAACTGGCTTAATTTAATTAAACAAAGAAACGAATTACTCTTCATTTGGCAAAATTTTAGTAATCCAAAATTCATCTTATCTCATCTTTGGTTTTTGTTTTCCTACACTCTTACTCACCCAGGTTTTTTTAAGGTTATCTGGGCGGCCATTAAAAGTTTACCAAGGGCAAGGCGTATTAAAAATGCTAAACTTTCAGACAGTCGGGTACTAGAAATAGCCAATAATCTTCTATGAAATTTGACATTTCCATAATCACCATTCCTTACAAATCAGAAAAACACATAGGTCCATTACTTGATTCAATTAATAAATCTAACGATGGTCTTAAAAAACAAATCATCGTCATTGATAATTACGGTCAAGACAAATCTGCCCAAATCGCCCAAAACCATCCACTTAAACCAATCGTTTTAGAACCAGGTGAAAACCTAGGCTTTGCCAAAGCAGTCAATCTAGGGTTAAAAAAGGCTAGTGGGGAATATATATATTTAATCAATCCAGATACCACCCTGGTAGGGGACAGCCTTAAATATCTGTATGATTTTGCTGTAAAAACAAACCAACTAGGTGCTGTCGCTCCAAGGTTAATCTTTCCCAACAATAAAGCTCAACCCTCAGTTATGAGATTCCCCACAATCTGGAATGCCTTTAAGCACTACTTTTTAGGTTGCAAACACTGCTTCGGTAAGTATCTACCAAAAGAAAGTATCGCCAAGGTAGATATAGCCGTTATGGCCGCATTCCTAATTCCTACAAAGGTAATAAAAAAAATTGGCGGGCTAGATGAACGATTTTTCTTATACTATGAAGACGTAGAGTTTTGTAAGAGACTCAAAAAAGCCAAATTACCAATTTACTATCTTTCCAAAGCCAAAGTTCGTCACGTCCACGGAGCCAGTGGAAACTTCAAAAGTCATCTATCGTCTCCCTTAGCCAAATCAGCCCAAATTTATCACGGCAAACTAGGTTCTTTCCTTT
>JAHITH010000105.1 GCA_018817845.1 Patescibacteria group bacterium | reverse complement strand
TGATTAGAAAAAAAAGAATGGGAGATCCTACTTTAGAGGGATGGGTAAGTGAGGAGCAATATGATTTGGACAGAATGTGGACTTATTTGGCGGAGCGAGAGAAGAAAAATGTATAAAACTGGTGATGTATATATAGTTAGGTTTCATCCTTCTTTTGGCTCGGAACTGAAAAGGTTTAGGCCGGCGGTAATTGTTTCAACAGCTGTAAACAAGGCTGATTTAAGATTTACTTTGGTTGCTCCATTGACTAGTGATACTAAGAATATAAACAAGGAGTGTGAAATGTTAATAAATAAGGGTGGGTTTTTAGATAAGAGCTCGGTATTACTGCTTTGGTATTTGAGAACAGTTGATGTGGAAAGATTGGAGAGGAAGATTGGGGAGTTGTCTGGGGGTGAGATCAAAAAAATGAATGGTATAATGAGAAAGATTTTTAAGTAGGTTATACTGAGATGAGTTATGAAAAGTATTAGGCCAATACAGAAGGTAATTGATGCGTTTGAGAGTCTGCCTGGTATTGGGCCAAAGTCGGCGGCTAGGTTGGCGTATTATTTATTATTGGTGCCACAAGAGAGGCTGGAAAAATTTGGGGAAGGGTTGGTTAGGCTCAAAAAAGATACCAAGCGGTGTAAGATTTGTTTTAATATTGGTGAGGATGATTTGTGCCCGGTATGTAAGGATAAGAGGCGAGATAAGAAGGTGGTGTGTGTGGTGGAGACGCCGTTGGATTTACTGGCGTTTGAGCGGGCTGATGGTTATAACGGGGTTTATCATGTTTTGGGTGGGGCGATTAACCCTTTGGCGGGTGTGGGGCCGGAGGAGTTAAGGATAGGTGAGCTTGTTGATAGGGTGAAAAAGGGAGGTGTGAATGAGTTGATTTTAGCTACTAACCCTACTATGGAGGGTGAGGCTACGGCGATGTATATTACGCATAAGATTAAGGAAGCTAAAGTGGGCGATGTAAAGATAACTAGAATAGGCAGGGGATTGCCAACGGGGGCAGATGTGGAGTATGCAGATGGACAGACCTTGACGAGAGCTTTGGAAGGGAGGCGGGAGGTATGAATGGTGCTGGTGGGATAGGAAAACAAGTTTTGGGGGAGTTGGGGGATGTGGTGAAAAAGGCGGCAGAGGATACTGGCAAGGCGGGAGTTGATATTGTGAAAGGAGTGGTGGGACAAGCCCCGCACCAGGCGGTGCAGGGTGATGAGATGAGTGTTTTAAAACAGCAAAAAGAGGCTGAAGGAGCACGAGGATTACAGAGGGTGAGAGAAGAATTGGCTAAGTGTGTAGCCAAAATGGAACAGGAAAAATCTCAGAAAGAAGCACTAGATGATAGAAAGGTGGAGGTAAATAAAGATCAAGAGGAGCAAGTAAAGGAAAGTGAAAGAGATATGCAAATTAGACAGGCACAAAGAAGTGGTGGTGGAACGGGGGAGATGAGTAGAAAGAAGCATTAGAAAAGCTGGTAGAATGTGGGTATGAGATTATATAATTCATTAACTAGGAAGAGAGAGGAGTTTAAGCCAATTAAAAAAGGCGAGGCGGGAATATATGCTTGTGGACCGACGGTGTATGATTTTTTGCAGATTGGTAACTGGAGAACGTATGTTTTGGGGGATTTGCTGGTAAGAAGTTTAAAATATCTGGGTTTTGAAACGAAGTATGTGATGAACATAACTGATGTGGGTCATTTGGTGTCTGATGGGGATGAAGGGGAAGACAAATTAGAAAAAGGAGCTAAGAGAGAAGGTGAGACTGCCTGGGACGTGGCGGAAAAATACACCAAGGATTTTAAGCAGGGAATGCATAAAATGGGTTTGTTGAAACCAGACGTGTTGGCCAAGGCTACTGGCCATATAAAGGAGCAGATTGATTTGGTGGAAAAATTGGAGAAAAAGGGTTTTGCTTACAAAACTAGTGATGGAGTATATTTTAATACCACGGAGTTTGAGAAACAGGGAAATAAGTATGGGGAGCTGTCGACCTTGGATGAGATAAAGGAGGGGGCAAGGGTGGAAATAAATAAGGAAAAGAAAGACAAGCGTGATTTTGCCTTGTGGAAGTTTTCGCCAGAAGGTGAAAAAAGAGATATGGAGTGGGAAAGCCCGTGGGGTGTTGGTTTTCCCGGCTGGCATATAGAGTGCTCGGCAATGAGTATGAAATACTTGGGTGAGCAGTTTGACTTGCACGTTGGGGGTGAGGATTTAAGGAGTACTCATCATCCGAACGAGATTGCCCAAAGTGAGGGGGCTACGGGTAAAAAACCGTTTGTTAAGTACTGGATTCATGGGGCGTTTTTGTTGGTGGATGGAGGTAGAATGGGCAAGAGTTTGGGGAATGCGTATACCTTGCAGGATCTTGACAATAAGGGGTTCTCACCGTTTGATTTAAAGTATTTTTATTTAATTGGGCATTATAGAAAGCAGTTGAATTTTACTTGGGAGGCGTTGGAGGGGGCAAAAACGGCGTTGGAGAGGTTGAGGAAGAGAATGGCTGACCTACAAGGTGAGACCTTGAAGGTCGATGGTGTTTGGGAAGAGAAATTTAGGGAGAGGTTGGAGGATGATTTAGATATGCCGGGTGCGTTGGCGCTGGTGTGGGAGATGGTTAAGGATAAGGATTTGAGTGATGGAGAGAAGTTGGGGTTGATTGAGAAATGGGATGAGGTATTGGGGCTGGGGCTTAGTAAGGTTGAAATGAAATTAGAGATACCAGAAGAGGTTGTAAAACTGGTGGAGAAGAGAAGTAGATTGAGAGAAGAAGGTAAGTGGAATGGAGCAGACTCGATACGAGAGGAAATTGAGAAATTAGGGTATGTGGTTGAGGACAAGGGAGGAAGAACTTTGGTGAGGAAGAGGTAACTACCAAATAAAGTGAACGATCGTTCACTTTATTTGGTAATTATTGTGTTTTTTTAAGAAATAAAAAACTCCAAGAGAATGAATTCTCTCTTGGAGTTTTGGGGTGTAAGTGTTGCAGTTCGGATTTAGGGGTCGGGGAAAGTGACGCCAGGGTCGATGCCGGTGTTTTGACCTTCGATGGTTTCGGCGGCCTGAACTGACATACGCATAACTTCGATGGCGGCCATGCGATAGAATGTGCATTCGCCGGTGCCACCGTAGGCGGCGGAGTTCCACTTGGCGCTGTAGAGCTCATCCAGGGCAGTCTCATGGCCGGTAAACTTTCGCAGGGTGGCCGGTAAGAGTTCAGCTTTGAAGTCACCAGTGCGATAATAATCACAGAGACCCTTGTCTCGTCCGGTGGTTTGAATGATGTAGGTAGGTAGCCAGACGAAGTCGGTGGCGCCAATACCTTTATCAGCCAACCACTTGTAGACTTTGCTGGGGTCGGCGACCGTCTGGAAGACGTCATTCATGAAGTTGCGTTCGGGGTAACCTTCTAGGTAGACCAGATACTCGTTGAGGGCCTCAACTTTTGCCATCTCGGTATTGAACATATTCTGGCGGTTGGCTACTGTGTAATCGGCGATACCGTGGTTCAATTCGGCACAGATACCGGTGGCGGACTCGCCAGAAACAGAGGCGGTAACCAGGGCATCTACCAGGGCTTCGCCTTCTTTTTCTGCCATGACGGCGTTGGCAATGGCCACCTCGGTTTCCTCTACTGACTTGAAACAGAATTGATTGTTTCCAATCAGGTCTCGAATACCAGTGAAGAATTTGGTGCGAGCCAGGTCGGCGGCAGCCTTCAGATTGTTGATGTTGGCTTCGCGTTCGGTTCCGCCACGGTAGTACTCGCGCAAGGCCATTAGATCGGTGGGGGAGATGAGGTCGTCGATCTCGACGGGTACGCCGGCGGCGTTATTGGGCGCTGCCTCTTGAGTCTTGCCACGGCAGGCAACCAGGGTCAAAGCGAGTAGAACGAAGACGAACACAAACAAAATGAGTTTCTTTTTGGTTTTCATTTTTTCTCCTTAACTATTTTCGCTAAACCATTTGGCCCCAATTAAGAAAAGGCCAAAAGTAAGCATAATTCCGCCGAAGAGCAGGGAACTGCTTTTTTTGGCGGCTTGTTCGTTATTGCGGAAGATTAGATCAGCACCTTCGGCGTTTACCTTGATGGTAGTTTTTCTGTATGCTTGCGTGCACATTTCGTAGCGGACGAAACCTAAGTGTTCGGCCGGCGCGATGTTGCACTCTTCGGTATCGGGACTTGGAGCTTCGTAGCCAGGGGTTTGCTCGTAGAGCAGGCCAATGACCGAACCAGCTTGGGTCATATCGGAGAACTCGAAACCACCAGCCGTGTAGCGGCTGGCAAAGTTACCCATGGCTGACTGCCAGGTGAAGGGAACTTGTTGGCCAGCTTCGATGCTTAGGCGCATACGCTGTTTAACCAACGTGTTGCCTAAGGGCATGCCCATCTCGGCGTCGCGGCCGGTGATGAAAGTCATGTCTGGGGTGGTCGATTCGACAATTAACACCTGATTCTTGGGGATTTGGAAGAGACCCCAGGTTTGGGTGTCGCGAACCTGTGCCAGTAGAGCCTGAGTGACATTTTGTAAGCCACCCATTTGTTGGACCACTTCGTCGTTGATGTAGTACCAATAAGCAATGGCTTGCTTATTGGGTCCGAAGTGACCCTGAAATTCTTGAGCCCGGGCAGTGAGTTCTTGTTGAAGGACGGGGTTAATTGACTCGTAGCCGATGAAAAAGACAGGATCCAACTTGGTTGGTAGGTCCTGGCCATCGTCGGAGTACAAAAGAGTCCACATGACATCTTTTTTGCCGTAACCATTGGTGTACTCAAATCGAGCACCTTTGGGGCTGGGCAGACTGGGAACGAGGGTTTGAAGATTGCGTAGGTGACCCTCGTAGACGCTCATGTTGATGGCCTCGTCGGCTAACAACCAGTGGAAGTATTTGCCTACGTAGTAATGAGTAATTGTTGCGATTCCATTGGCTTGGGCAGCCCGGACTTCTAGAATCGAAGCCGGGACTTTGTTATTGTAGGATTTGTTGAAGCCGAAATACCAGTTTTCAAGCAGGTGATTTTCGGCGTCTTGGGGAGCGCGCCAGTCAGAGATAAAAATTTTGGGTCCGTAGGCATTGGCATCACCACCGGGGAACTCCATGTCGTAGAGCTCGGGGTGGAGGTACTTGCCTTTGGTATTGGGTACCTCCCACCAGCGTTCGATGTACTGGAACCAAGGAGTGTAGAGGGTGTCGCAGTCCTCTCCGCATTTGGTGCGGTTCCCATCGTCGTCGGTGCAGTAAACTGGTTGGCAATTGTAGCGTGTGTCGGTGCTGTAGTAGGGTGTGTTACTACTGCAAAAATCATGGACGTTGACGGTTTCTTTACATGCAACTTGATCGCTGCCAACTTCTTTGACTGTTGCGGCGATATATTGAAGGTTGGTTGCTTGCGCTTTTTTGGCGTAGTCGATACCTTCGGTGATGCCTGTGTTAACCAAGGCTTTGTTAAGTTCGTGGACCTTGGGGGTGGGGTTACCGATAGTGATCAGGCCAATAACGATTCCGACAGTGGCACTGATGAGGAAAATGGTACCACCTGAGTCTGTAAAATATGAGACTCCGGCTAGGGCGAGAAAGAAAAAGCCAAGACCTGCCAGAATGCCATTCCAGATAAATCTGGGAGTGGCGATCTTGACGGTATCTTTTTCGATTCGCTGGGCAATCTCTTCGACAGAGTATTTGTAGCCGAATTCCTGGTGGTTTTCGACCACTGATGGTATGGCAGTGGGTTGAGGTTGAGATGGAGCAAACAGGGTGCAGGCTAATGTGAACAAGATCACTATAGCCAAGAATAAGAAGAGCATACGATTTCTAGTCTTCATGATTTTTGAGGCTCCTTGACCTCGGGTAGGGGGTTGGGGGTTAAATTTTCAACGTGCGCACGCCGAAAAGTTTTCGACGGGCTTATATTATCACATTTGTAGCTGGAAGTCAAATGTTATGGGGTGGGGTGGAAGGATTTGGTGAGGAAGTGATACCAAACTAGTGACGCGATCGCGTGTGTGAATTGGTAGTTATTGGGTTTTTGGGGGTGGGGGTTTGGTTTGGATTAAGTTTTTTATGAATTGGGTGGTGATTTCTGCAGGTGGCTTGGAGACTTGCCAGAGGTTTAGGTGTTCTTGGAGTTTGGTTTGTAAGACTTTTTTGGCTCCAGAAAGGTTTTGTGATTGGGTTCGTTCTTTTTTGTATTTGGCTGTAATTTGTGTAGGTAGGTGGGTTAGGCGGATAGCTGTAGCTAATTTATTGATGTTTTGACCACCCGGACCGTGGGTACTGGCGAATCTTTCGACACTTACGTTGTCTGTGTCGATATTGGTTTTACCTATGTTTTCTTGTAGCCATTGTGCGTAGGTGGTGGGGTTTAAGTTCTTTTGGTGGGTAAGTTGACGATGGAGTTTAAGTTTGGCATGGTAATGTCTGAATTCTTTTTGGTAACGCTCTGTTTGTTTTATGGTAGTAAGAATTGATTTGCCGCGTTTTTTTGGGCCACCACCCCTACCTCTGTCGTTTTGGTGGAGGAGTTCATACTCACAGGCATCGGCGATTGCTTGAAGTTTGGGAGGTAGGTCGTCTTGTTCGTATTGGGACATACATATATTGTAGAAGATTTAAGGTAAAATGGGCGAATGAGTTTGAAGGTAGGGATTGTTGGACTAGCGAATGTGGGGAAGAGCACCCTGTTTAATGCTTTGTTGAAGAAGCAGAAGGCTTTGGTGGCTAATTATCCGTTTGCTACCATTGAGCCTAATGTAGGAGTGGTGCCGGTGCCTGATGATAGGTTGGAGAAGTTGGCAGAGGTGGTTAAGACTGAAAATATTGTACCAGCGACGGTGACTTTTGTGGATATTGCTGGATTGATTAAGGGTGCGTCTAAGGGCGAGGGGTTGGGAAACAAGTTTTTGTCACATATTAGAGAGGTGGACCTGATTTTGTATTTGCTTAGAGATTTTACGGATGAAAGCGTAGCTAGGGTTGGGTCGGTAAATCCTGATGAAGATTTGGAAACTCTTTGTATGGAGCTGGAGTTGGCTGATTTGGATGCTAAAGAAAAAATAAATTTATTGTCTAAGAAGCCATATATGGTGGTTTATAATACCGATGAAGGTGAATTGAGTGACGATAGGCTGCGTGTTTGTGCCAAGACCGGGGAAGGGGTGGATAAGTTAATTAGATTGGCTTATGAAAAATTGGGGTTAATTAGTTTTTTAACTGCGGGTGAAAAAGAGGTGAGGGCTTGGACGGTGAAAAAGGGAAGCTTGGCGCCGGTGGCGGCGGGGGTAATCCACACTGATTTTGAGAAGAGTTTTATTAAAGCTAAGGTAACCAGTTTTGATGATTTTGTGAAATTTGGAGGTTGGAAAGGAGTAAGTGAGGCTGGAAAGTTAAGAATTGAGGGAAGGGATTACGTGGTGAGAGAAGGAGATGTGGTTGAGTTTATGGTGGGCAAGTAGAGGTTTGTTATAATATAAGATAATATGGAAAGACTTCGAGGACAGGGGGATAGGTTGCGAGATGGTGAATTTGTGGTACTGGGAAAAGGGGAAGTGGGAGATAAGGCAAGAGAGTTGATGAGAAAAAGGGAGTTTTGGGAGAGAAAAGGGTTTTTGGCACCCGGAAGTGTGGTGTTGGCCGAGGATGTGTTGGATGAAATATTGATTGAGGCGGGGTTTGATGGGGCTGGAGTAACTGAAGAAGAAGTTTTAAATTTTGAAATGGGTGAGAAAGCAAGGCAGATGTTGGTGGAAATCTCTAGTCAATTTGAACCAGATAAACCACTGGCGATACGTTCGTCGGCTGTGGGTGATGCTAGGGGGACTGGAATGTATAAGACTGAAGTTGTAGCTAATGAGCTAGAGAGAGTGGTGACAGGGGTAAAAAAAGTATTGGCTAGTTATTTTAAAAGAGGTGCAAAGGAATGGAGAGAAGCGGTGGGTACTGGGGAAGGAATGGGGGTTTTAATACAAGAGTTGGTGGGAAATGAAATAGATAATGGATTGACTACATCAGCTTTGTCTGGTTTCGGATACAGCTCGACTTTGGCTGGGGAAGGGTATATGAATATTGCCTTAGGTTTGGGAGGCGGAGTGGAGTTTAGGAATGGCGAGAGAATTGATTTTTGGGAAGTGGGGGGGATGGATGATATATGGAATATTGGTGATTACGTGAAGGATAGGAGGTTTAAGATATTGGATGAAGGA
>JAHITH010000040.1 GCA_018817845.1 Patescibacteria group bacterium | reverse complement strand
TTGGTGGTGGCACCAATGATGGTGAATGGGTTAAGGTCTAACCGTAAAGTTCTGGCTCCTGGACCCTTGCCTAAAACGATGTCTAGTTTATAGTCTTCCATGGCTGGATACAAAGCTTCTTCTACGTTTTTGTTTAGCCTGTGAATTTCATCGATGAATAATATATCACCCGGTTCAAGAGAGGTTAGGATAGACGCTAGGTCACCCGACCGTGTTAGAGCTGGGCCAGAAGTGGTTTTTATGTTGGTATTTAAGTCCTTGGCGATTATATTTGCTAAAGTGGTTTTGCCTAAACCTGGTGGACCATAGAGCAAAATATGTTCTAGTGGTTCTTTTCTTTTTTGGCTGGCTTTTATGGCGATTTGGATAGATTTAACGGTGTTGCCTTGGCCGGTAAAACTGGTCCAATCGGTTGGTCTTAGGTTTAAGTTTTTTAAGGTCATTGGTTTAATAGTTTAAGGGCCAATTTGATTTGTTCTGCTAATTCTAAATTTGGTTTGATTTTTGGAGCAATTTTTTGAATTTCTTTTTTGGCAAAACCTAGACCCATCAGGCCTTCTACCAGACTAGAGTCTTGCTCTAACATGGTAAGGTCAGCAGATGAATTATCTAGTTTTGATTTTAAATCAATAATTAGTTTTTGGGCGGTTTTTTTGCCAATACCCGGTACGGCAGAGAAAAAATCAACTGAGCTGTTTTTAACGGCAGAGACGATGTCTTTGTCTGTACCGGAAGCAAGAATCGATAAACCAATTTTGGGGCCAACGCCAGAAACGGAGATTAGATTTTTAAATAGTTCAAGCTCATCTTGGGTCTCAAAACCAAACAGAGAGATCTCATCCTCCTTGACGTGTGTGTATATAAAAAGATTGGTTTTGCTGTTGGTTGGTTTAATGTTTTTTATGGTGGAAACTTGATAGCCGACCCCGTTGACGTTTAAGATTATGGAGCCATTTTGGCTGTGGATAATTTGACCCGAAAGAAAACCAATCATGGAATTATTGTAGCATCTTCCTCCTCTGTCATCCCGCACTTGATGCGGGATCCATTTAATTTATATAGATTCCGTGTCAAGCACGGAATGACGATTGGCGAGAGAGGTGGGTCAGGGCGGCGGCGACGGCGTCGATAGCGTCGTCTTGTTCTGGAATCTCTTTTAGTTTTAAGATGTTTTTTACCATAAACTGCATCTGCTTTTTGTCTGCCTGGCCGTAACCAGTGATTGAAGACTTTATTTGTAAGGGGGTATATAAATTAATGTTTAGCTTGGCTTGCTTGCATGCTAGGATTATTACTCCTCTGGCGGCGCCCACGGACATGACGGTCTTTCTGTTTTTGGCAAAAAATAGATCTTCGATAGAGGCAGATTTGGGTTTGTGTTTAGTAATTAATTTGTTTAAGAATAAATTAATTTTTTCTAAGCGGATTGGCAAGGAGGTATTGGCTGGTGTTTCTAGACAGCCACAGTCAATCAAGGTTTCTTTGCCCTTGGTTTTTTCTACAATGGCCCAGCCCATTCTGCCTGTGCCCGGATCGATCCCTAATACTTTCATAGGTTAGAGTATAGCTAAAAAAAGAGCACGGTGTGTTTATACACCGTGCTTCTTCAAACCGGTGAAGCAAGACTATTTCTTCTTTGCTTTAGATTTTTTTGCTTTTTTCTTTGCCAATTTCATCACCCCCTTTCAAGTCAATGGGGAAAATCTCGTAATAACGTATTTATATTCTTTTTTAATGGAATGTCAATCGACAATAAATCCGGCTATGCGGGTGTTTTATGTTTGTGACCCCGATGGGATTTGAACCCATGATCTCCAGGATGAAAACCTGGTGTCCTAAACCGCTAGACGACGGGGCCTATAGTGGGTCCGGTGGGACTCGAACCCACGACATTCTGCTTAAAAGGCAGACGCTCTAACCAACTGAGCTACGGACCCGTAGCTGGGATATATTTTACCTTATCTAATGTCCTTGCGTTCTTTACGCTCCGTTTTTTGTTTCTTTTTGGCTTTTCTTCTGGCTCGGGCTTCTTTTTTAAGTTCGGATTTGTTGCTGGCTTCCAGTGGTTTTACGTCAGTTTTCTTTTCTGGTTCTGTTTTTTCAACCTTTTCTTCCACCTCGGAGGTGGAAGGTTTTAGATCTTCTACTGCTTCTATGTCTTGTTTTTTTACAAAACTGTCTTGAACCTTGGTGGCTTTTTTACCAACTCTGTCTCTTAGATAATAGAGCTTGGCTCTTTTGACTTTACCTTGCTTAATAACTTCTATTTTCAGAATGATTGGTGCGTTAAGAGGGTATATTCTTTCTACGCCGACACCAGAGGAAGAGATTTTTCTAACGGTAAACGAGGTCAAGCCTTGGTGACCTTTAATACGAATGACTAGTCCACTAAATATTTGAGTACGGCTTTTTTCACCTTCTACAATGTTTTGATGCACCTTAATGGTATCACCAACATGAAAGGTTACCTGGTCATTCCATTTAGTTCTGTTCATAATCTGGCATATTTTATCACAAAAGAGAGGCTATTTTCTGCCTAACTGTTTTTGTTAGATTTACTTTGTACGGTAGGTTGATTCTTTTATCGGCAGTTCCGTTTTTTATAATTATAGTTACGGACTGATTGCCTGGGTTGTTTTTTAAAATTTGGCTTATTTTTAACATGATTTTCTTATCTGTCCCCCTAGGTATTTCTAGAGTTTTTGCTTGTTTGGCTAATAAATCGCTGTTTAACTCTTCTACATTTTCTATTATTAGTGATAGTTCGTCGTTTCTGTTGTCTACCCTACCAGTAACAATAACGGGGTTGTCTTTTTGCCAGATGTGGGCCGTTTCTTTATAAAGTTGGGGGAAGATGACAATATCTATTTTGCCCAGTTCGTCTTCCAGGGTGGCAAAGGCCATACGTGAGTTGTTCTTTTTAGTGTTGACTAGTCTAAGCGAGGCGATCATTCCGGCTACAGATACGCCTTGACCTTTCATATCGGCGCTTAATTGGTTAATTTTATGGGTTAAACGATTGCTGATTTGACTACTTAAAGATTTAATTGGATGATCGGTAAGATATACTCCTAAAAGTTCCTTTTCATTTTTTAGCAGTTCTGTTAATGGGGCTGGTTCCACATTAGGAATTTTATCTTTAAGATTTTTTAGGTCTTTTTCGGCCGTTCCAAAGAGGCTAACTTGGCCAGAGAGTCTTTCTTTTGATAATTTTATGGCGGAATCTCTGGCTTGAGGAAAATAGGCCAAAAGAGCAGTGCGTGGACCAAAGTTGTCAAAAGCCCCTACCTTTATTAAAGACTCTACTACCTTTTTGTTTACCTTTTGGAGATTGACCCTGCTTAGGAAGTCTGAGAATGAGCAGAAAGGACCGTCCTTTCTGGCTTTAAGAATGAATTCTAAGGCAGCCTCCCCAACGTTTTTTACGGCGTTTAAACCAAAGCGAATAGCCTTACCTTGATCTTTTTTAATGTCTACTATGGTAAAGTCGGTTAAAGACTCGTTTATATCTGGTGGCAGAACTTTTATCCCCAAGGCCTCACATTCGTTTATGGCTTCTATAAATTTGTCTGCGTTGGTGGCCTCGGCACTCATTAGGGCGGTCATGTATTCAACTGGGTAGTGAGCTTTTACATAAGCCGTCCAGTAGGCGATTATTCCGTAGCTAGCGGCGTGGGAGTTGTGAACAACAAAATCATTAGCTATGAAGTTGTGAGTACCTTGAATAGAAAGATCATAAGTCTGCTTTATACCGCTACTCTTTATTTCTTTAATTTCGTCCCAGTAAATATCTGATTCTAAGTACCAAGATATTTTTTTTGACTTCAATTTTGTATTAATTAGAGCAATTAGTTCTTTTGTATACCCTCTTTTGCGTTTATCCTTACTAAAAGCCCTTTCAGAGACCCCTAGTTCTTTGCTGATATTATTTATTGTAATTTTTTGGTTAGACATTTCTTGTCTAACCAGATCCATTATTTCTAAAGGTAAACTATCTAAACTTGAAACCTTAAGTTGTTGTGGCTGCTTTAGATGTCTTACTTGTGAATGATTTACAATGTCTTTAAATTGTGTTTTTTTCTTGCCTATAAGATATGGGCTGAGCTGTTTATGAAGAAGGTCTAGATTTTTTTGGTGAGAAATGTTTACGGTGTAACCTATTTTTGTGCCAGTTTTTATTTTGAATTTTTTGGTGTATCTTTGAGAGCTAATACCAAATTTTAATAAGAGACTTTGAAGATCTGAGGCAAGTTGATTGGAGGAAGTGGAGTAATAAACCAAGAGTGATTTTGTGTCGAAACAACCATCTCCCATAAATAATTTGGCCAAAAAGATAGAGATGGGTTTGTTGGAACTACTAAAAACTTCTGAAGGAATGAATTTTTCCGTGGCTTTTTTGTGACGTAATCCCAATTTATCTATAAAATTAATCAAGGGGTTTGGTTCGTTTTGATCTATCCTTTTACTGTAAATGGATATCGCGGATTTACTATTATTTATAGTAGCTTTAATATTGGCAAATTTATTTAGATATTTTTTATAGTCTTCAATTACTTTTTTAGAGGCGTTGTAAAAATAAATTCCGTAAGGATGACAAAGATTACCGTCTGAAATCAAATAACCAAGAATAGCAGCTTGATGGAGCTTAAGTCCTTTATCTTGGCTTTTTGGAAGTTGTCTAGCTATTGCAATCCTGTCTTTAACAACTAAATCTTCTAGATTTTTCCAACCCGAAAAGGTTAAGAATGGATGATTGCCTGTGGCGGTAATAGACCTACCAGATCTAGTTTTAAGTGTGAATGTGGACTTTTTGCCGTTTGGTATAACTTGCTTGATTTTTTGTTGGATGATTTTGTGATCATCTGATAGTGAAAGGGTTTTGTTGTCTAGACTAATTTTGGTTTTGATTAAGTCATTTATTTTTATTGGCTTATCATTAACCCATACACTGGTGTCCCCAGTTACACATTTGTTAAACCCATAGGCGGCGAAGGTTTCTATTTGGCTGAAAAGACTTTCGGCCATTTCTCTACCCATGCCATTTTTTACACATCCGTCTACAAATTTGGCGTGTTGTTCTTCCATTTCTTTTGGGATTTTTTTACCTATGGCTTTTCTAAACTTGTCTACTTCTTTCCAAGTGTAACCAGCTAATTTAATGGCAATGTACAAAACATCATCTTGATAGGTAATAATGCCGTAACTGGTACTTAGGAATTCTTCCATTCTTGGGTCGAAGTATCTAACCAGCTTGGGGTTGTGTTTTCTTTTGATGTATTCGGGAATAAAGGCCATAGGGCCTGGGCGGTATAGAGCAACCATGGCCATGATGTCGTCTATTTTTTCTGGCCTTAATTCCATTAAATATTTGGTCATGCCAGTACTGGCAAGCTGAAAAATTCCAAAGGTTTCGCCGTCGCAGAGAATTTTAAAGGTTTTTGGATCGTCTAGAGGTATTTGATGAATGTCCAACTTTATATTATGTAAGGTTTTGACCAGTTTTATGGCATTGGCTAAAATTGATAAATTTCTAATACCCAAAACGTCTAATTTAATTAAACCTACGTCTTCACAGGCGTGCATTTCGTACTGGGTGATTATTTTTTTGTCTCCTCCTGGCTCAAACTGTAGTGGGGTAAAGTTAGTTAGAACTT
>JAHITH010000039.1 GCA_018817845.1 Patescibacteria group bacterium | reverse complement strand
TTATCAGCTTCGACTCTCAAATTTCGTTTTTGTATTTTTTTGATTTCTAGTTCCAGTTTTTTATTGTTCATTTGAGATAAATTGATTTTGCCTAACGTTTCTGTATATCTGATGTTGGCATGCTTTTACAATTATATCTTAAAAAGCGTGGCAATATGGGTCGAGGAGGTGCAACCGACGAGCCAGATATACAGTGTTAGGCGACCCGAAGGAAGAGAGTACACTTTTCTTGGACTCTCTGACTGAGAGTGCAACGTGGGCGAAGCAGTGGTGTTATTCTTTAGAGAAGTTAAATGTTTTTGGATTAGCTATTTGTAGATAATCTTTTGTAGACATAATAATTGAACCAGTTAATGAGCCAGCATTAAAAGCGATTTTTTCGTTATTTTCAATTGACTTATCTACGAATAGTTCTAAATCAAGCATCGGTTTTCCGAAGGGAGGTACAGAACCCGGAACCAAACCAGTCAATTCCATCAATTCTTCTCTGGTGGCAAACCTGAGTTTTTTTGCATTGAAATATTTTTTCACAGCACTTGAATCTAATTTTTTAGCTGCGCTAAAAATAAAGAGACCGAAAAAATCATCTACTTTTAAAACGAGGGCTTTGCCACCAGTTGACAAATCTTCACCACGAGCTTTGGCAGACTCTTCTGAAGTTTTGGTTGGTTCGTGATGTACCTCCCTAAAATCGATTGATTTAGAATGAAGCCATTCTTTAATTTTTTGAAACATTGTTTAGAAGTATATCAAAAGATAACACCATTTTGCCTAACTAGGGTTTATGCGAAGTTGAGGTGTTTTTGTTAGTAATGTTTGTATGTTACCATAATTTTATAGATTCCCGCCTGCGCGGGAATGACGGAGGGGGGGAGGCGGGAATGACGGAGGGGCAGGGGGGGAGGTATTTTGCCGTGTTCCACATCTGAACAGTCACGACTAGAGTCGAGGACAGTTCCGATGAGAAACACTCTGTTTTATGACCATATCAAATTTGTGGCTGGGGGCTAGGCTCAACCCCGCGGGTTGAGCTTGGAGAGGATGGAGTGGTGGATGGTGGCGATGTCTGGTTCGCCATCTATTTCTATTAGTTTACCTGCGTCTTTGAAGTATTTAATAACGGGGACTGTTTTTGTTTCGTATATTTCTAGGCGTTTTTTGATTGCTTGTTTGGTATCGTCGCTTCTGCCTTCTAGTTTAGCCCGCTTGAGCAAGCGGTTATAGGTGGACTTCTGAGATAGAGTGATGAAAATGACGTGGTTAATTTGTTGTTTGATTTGTTTTAGGAACCAGTCGAGATGTTCTGCCTGACGCAGATCTCTGGGCATGCCGTCTAGGATGAATCC
The DNA here is from genome assembly GCA_018817845.1 of Patescibacteria group bacterium. Taxonomy (GTDB): domain Bacteria; phylum Patescibacteriota; class Microgenomatia; order UBA1400; family MFAQ01; genus JAHITH01. Next base: position 1,940 of record JAHITH010000039.1, on the reverse strand, counting down.
TTGAGTGGTTTTTTTTAGGACTGGTTCTAGTAGTTCTAGAGTGGTTTCGAAAGGGATAAGAATGCCTTTTGTTTGAAGGTTTTTGATGATTTTACCTTTCGGGGTTAAAGATCGAGCGGCTTGCCTTAACAATTCTCCGATGGAGATGTGTTTTAAGTTTAGTTTTTCTGCTAACAGTTTGGCTTGGGTACCTTTACCAGAGCCTTGGGGACCGAGGATTATTATATTCATTTTATAAATTTGTCGTAGTTTTGCATGGACAGTTGAGACTCTAGGGTTCTGGTTAACTCTAAGACAACTGAAACTACAATAAGCAGGCTGGTGCCACCAACTGTAAAGCTTTGGGTATTGGTTAGTCTTGACGCCAATGAAGGCATGATGGCAATTAACCCCAAAAAGACAGCACCTACTGGGGTAATGCGGTTAAGTAATCTTGTAAGGTGTTTGGCGGTGCTGGGACCGGGTCTGATGCCGGGAATAAAACTACCAGAGGAGCGAAGGTCTTTGGCAATTTCTTCTGGATTGAACCTAACTGTGGTGTAAAGATAGGTGAAAACAAATACCAAGCCAAAATAGAAAAGAGCGTAGAGTGAACTGGTGGGAGACATGTATTGATTGAGAAAGTTGGAGAAATTAACCATGGTGGTACTAGATGACCCTGCTAGAAATCCGCCCAACATGCCTGGTAAAGACATGATCGAGATGGCAAAAATGATGGGAAGGAAACCGTCTTGGTACAGCCTAATTGGCAGGTAGCTGGCTGACTGAATTGAACTAGCTGAACTACGACGGGCAGATTGAATGGGAACGGGGCGAATGGCCTCGCTGGTTTTGACAACCATATAAATTACCCCTAAAGATAAAAGTAGCAAGGCAATCATTTGACCTATTTGGGAACTGTCAACGGTAACGCCTGCTTGGACAAAGGAAAGAGGTAGGCGACCAACGATACCGGCAAAAATGATTAAACTAATTCCGTTACCTAAGCCATACTGGGTTAACTGTTCTCCTAACCAGATTACTAACATGGTGCCAGACATAAGGGTAATGATTAATGAGATCATGGCCAAAGGATTGGTGGTGGTAATAAGTGATTGGCGAGACAACATTAAAATAAGGAAGAAGCCTTGGAGAATGCAGATGGGGATGGTAGCTAGACGGGTGTATTGGTTTATTTTTTCACGACCGTATTCGCCTTCTTTGCTTAATTCTTTAAGGCTAGGAATAGACATTGTTAAAAGATTGAAGATAATGGAAGCGGTGATGTAAGGGCCGATACCCAAGGCTAGAATGGAAAAATTGGCCAAACTGCCACCGGAGAAAATATCTATAAGAGAAAGAAGAGCGGAGCCAGAAAAGAGGCTTTTTATTGCTTCTAGATTAACACCAGGTGCGGGAATGTGGGCCACAAAACGATACAGGGCCAAGATACCTAAGGTAAAAAATAAGCGTTTTCTTAGATCTTTTTGCCTGAAGATGCCTTTGAGCGAGCTTATTAACTTTGACATACGGACTATTTTACCTGTCCGCCTTGTTTTTTTATAGCTTTTGCTGCTCCCGCAGAGCAGGGCAGGTCTACTTTGAGAGATTTTTCTAATTTTCCTGAAGCAATTACTTTTAGTCCGTGTTTTTCAGTTTTTTTTGGGTGAAGCTTTAAGGTTTTTATAACAGATTTCAGGTTAACTACCGAGTTTGTTTTAAAACTGTTTAGTCTGGTAAGGCTGATGGTAATTGGTTGAGGTTTAATGGACTTGAATCGACCTTTACCCTTAATAAATGGGGTACGACGGATAAGGGGGAGTTGACCACCTTCGAACCAGATTGGAATTTTGCTTCTAGATTTTTGCCCTTTTTGACCGCGACCAGAGGTGTGACCGCCTTTGCCAGAACCGTAGCCTCTACCGACGCGTTTCTTGGGTCTTTGAGTTATTTTTGGTAAG
>JAHITH010000038.1 GCA_018817845.1 Patescibacteria group bacterium | reverse complement strand
TTTTTCCTTTTTTTAACTTCTATTCTTCTCATCCCCGCCCTCATCATCACCGTCCGCCAGTCCCAAGACATCCGCAAAAAAGCCTATGAAACTACCCCAGAATCATCAGTCCTTGCCCTCAATGTTCAAAACGGACCCGCCATAAAAAACATTACTTTCTCTATAAACACTCCTCAAGCAGTTGACGGTATTCAATTTGTTGCCTACCTTGATTACCAATCTCCCGATAACCTCGTTTTCAATCTACCAGAAACCGCCATCAATAATCCTGGTTCCCCTGGTCTCAGCATCATCACCAACACCATTGAACACGAACCAGCCAACAATCGTTATAAAATCACTCTCTCTGCTATAACCCAAAACCCACAACAACCATTTCCTACAGACCACCTTCTTAACAAACCAATCCAAATCGGTAACATTCATCTTTTCTTCGATAATATAACAAAAACCTCAACTGCCACACTTTCGTTTGACTCCACAATCACCAAAGTTATCAGCCACTCAACTGGCGAAAACCTTGCAGGTAACCTCCCCACACTTAAAATTACTTTTCAACCCACCCCAACCCCCACTCCTTCCATCAGCCCCACCCCTACTTCCACCATCTCAGCCACACCCACTTCCCTCCCCACTCCTACCATAATTCCAGCTGAAACTACAACTAAACTTTACCTCAACTTAGAAGGTACCCACCCCAACGGTCTTCCTAATCTCACCACCACCCTCTATAACCAAGCAGGTAACATCATCAAACCTGTTGGTCCAGTAGGTTTAGGTTGGAATCAACAAACCAACTCTGTCCAGTTCATTGCCTCATACAATCTCCCCAGAAATACCATTAACCAACCCCTTTACACTTTCATCATCAAAAGCTCAAAACACTTAGGTAAGGCTTTTCAAACCAGCCTAATACCCAATAGAGAAAATATCATTGATCGTACTGAAACCCTCATCCTCACTGGCGACGCCAACAACGATAACCTTATAGATCTCGAAGACTACCACATCCTAACCACAACTTTCAATCCCACTCTCCACCAACCAAATGCCCAAGCCGACTTCAATTATGACGGCTATGTCAATATAAAAGACTATCAACTCTTAGTTAAAAACTTTGCCCCAGGTCAACCAGGTGACACTTTTAATTCAACAAATAATAAAACACCACCAGTCACCAAACCAACCAAAACCATAGGCAAACCCATCACAGTAACCCCCATCCCAACCAAATACCCTAAATAATACCCATGGATCTTAATCCAACCTATTCCCTCTCGTACTTTAGAACAAATGCAGAAAGTGCCCTTGATATCATTCTCAATACCCAAAACCAGACCACCAACGGATTCCAGATTGTTTTCCAAATCACCGCCGATCCCTCACTCTCAATAATCGATCAAAACCCAAATCTAGATGGTGTTCAACTAGACATCATCAACCACCCAAATCTAAACTTTCTTACCAATCGCGTCAAACCCATCTTAAACGGCTACCAAATCGAACTAGCCGCCATCACATCCAATCCATCCAAACCTGTTGCCTTTCAAGAAAACACCACAATTGCCAAGCTCATTTTTACACAACCCGCAACAGGCACAATTACCATCAACCAAGATAATCAATTCACTGAAATCAGCACACAAAACTCTTCACAAACCACTCCCTCCACAGATACCAAACCCACAACCATCTCCACCCAACCCACTGGCCAACCTATCCAAAAGCTAGGTGGTCAAATGTACACACCACCCACACCAGTTGCCACCACAACAATTTCTCCAACCCCTACCACCGGACCATTCATCAGCACTCCAATAATCATCACCGCCATCTCCATCACCCTCGGTCTAGTTGCCCTCATCTACACCATCCGCCAACTCAAAAATTAACCAAGGTCTCACCTTTGTTAAACCCGTTACATCCGTCCATAAACCACCGCCCCCTTATCCCTATATTCTTCCTCCCATCCCCACTCCAAAGCCTCACCCTCGTCAAGTTCCAAGTCCAAAAACGTCCCCGGCGCGATCAACAAGTACTCCGTTCCCATACCCAACAAGTACTCATTCCAACCCGGCTGTGCCTGAATCACCTCCAACCAAGTAGTGTAAGGACTTTTACTTCCCTCCCCTATCCAGGCCGGCATCCGACCATCCACGAACATCTTCATTTCCGGTAACTGCCAAATCAAAAAACCACCCCACTCATAGGTGTTATACACCATTCCCCGCTTTCCCCTTAAGTACTCTATCGCCCCACAAGGCAAGTTTACATAACCTTTAGTACAGTACTCACCCCAATCCGTATCTATCCTCACCGTTCTTGACGCCTTGATTCCAAAATATATAAGTAACACAGGTAGTATCACCGTCATCATAATCAAACTCACAGTCTGGTCATCCTGAGCGAAGCCGAAGGATCTCTGAACTTGTTTCAGAATTTTACCTCCCCACTCTCCCCCCACCAATATCAACCAACCAAAATAAAAAGGCACCAAGTTACGCCTAGCCGACAGCGCCAACCACGTCAATACCACCATCATTCCCACCCTAAACCACAATTTATCCATCTTTCTCTCTCTCATCATCAACAACCAACCAACACCCGTTAAACCCAATAGCCACACCGACCAGTACTGCCAGCCTATCGGGCTCACCCACTCGGCCACCAATGTATTTAAGGGCATCTTAAAGTGACGCCACAACTCCGCATATACATCAAAACCAAATGGATTAAGCAAAGTAACCCCCACCATCCCCAGCCACACCAACCCTGCTTTTTTCGTCATTCTGCCAGAGTCCCGCTCAGCGGGGGCTTGTCCAGAATCCTTCCTCCATCCAGCCAATATCTCTCCACCAACATAAACCCCAACACAAAGCGGTGCCAAGAAAAAACCAGAATGAGAATTGGCCCACAGCCAAGTTGCCAACAACACCCATCTCCAACGCGGTTTTTTCCTCATCAACTCAGCCAAAAGCCACACCAACCCCAACAAGCTCATCCACTGTGACCTCAATCCCAAACTAAATAACGTTAATTTTGACAACAACAACGTAAACGCCACAATCCCCATACGCCACCAATCAGGCCCCCTTACATGCTTTACCGCCAAATAAGTCAATAACACCACCAACCCCGACCCCATAAAACTTAAAAACAAAAAACCACCCAAGTTATATCCCCAAGCAATCAAAGCGTCGTAAATAAAAGCCGTGTAAGCCCACTTATAGCTAGGTAACAAATATGTCAAGTCATTCTCCAAGCACCACCTAGCACCAGACAATATCCGATTACCACACACATAATGCCAACCAAAATCATTATCCACCAACGGCAAAAAAAACGCCAAACCCACCACCGTAAAAAACATCAACCACATAATCCACCTATTCCCCTCATCCATACCCGTCATTATACCCAATCCATATATTTAACCAAGGTCTCACCTTTGTTAAAGTTAATTTGCTACAATAAAATCATGCCTGCCAAAAACATTGTCAAAACCTACAAACCAAATAGTTACTACCATCTATACAACCGCGGCGTAGACAAACGCACAATTTATCAAGACAAACAAGACTACGCCGTTTTCCTTAGCTATCTAAAAGAATACCTTTCTCCAATTCCTTCCAAAAACCCAAAAAGAAAAATATCGGTCAATGAAAAAACTTACCAAATTAAAGGTTATCAATGTTGTAATTACCACCAAAACATCATTCTCCTCATCTACTGCCTAATGCCCAACCACTTCCACCTTTTGGTCAAGCAAGAACTAGCCAGAGACATAGAGTACTTCATGAAATCACTAGCAACCCGCTACACCACCTACTTTAATAAACGCAACCAAAGATCAGGCACACTTTTCGAAGGCACCTACAAAGCCGTTCTAGTAAAGTCAGAGGAACAGTTCATTCATTTGTCACGCTACATCCACCTCAATCCCCATCCCAAACCGTTAACAAGCCAGCCATCAAGCTACCCAGACTACATGAAACTCAAAAATACTTCTTGGGTTCACACCCAAACTATCATCGACCACTTCAAAAATCCTATGGCTTACAAAAAATTTATAGAGGACGGCAAAAAAGATCAGCTTCTACCCACCATCAAATCTCTCATCCTCGATTCTTAACCAAGGTCTCACCTTTGTTAATAATAAAAACATACACACCGTTTTGGGGAATCTTACACAGAATTTCCAAACCTCTACTCTTTACAAAATCACCCCCAAATTCCCAAAAAACCAAATTGTCTTTTTCCCCAAACCCATGATATGAAGGTCTAAGCAAATGCTTAATCTCACCAGTTTCTCTATCAACCTCTGCTCTTTTAATCGTCTTTCTTTTCATTATTACCGGTATGGTAAACACACAAACCCCATTAGGTTTCAATATCCTCCTACACTCACTTAAGGCCCTGTCCACATCATATACATGTTCCAAAACTTCACTATGAACTACCAAGTCAAAACTATTATCTTCGTATGAAAGGTTTGTAATATCCTCCTTTTTAACTCCTTTCAACCAATTAAAAAACCTAGCCCTAAAACTAACCTCGCTATACTGGCTCAGAACCAGACCAGGTAGTTTATTCAATATAGGGTGCAAATCCCCACAATAATTTATCTCCACCACCTTAAGCCCAACTTTAGAAGCCTCTTCCACCCACTCAGTCAAGTTATTTACGCCCTTAAAAAATCTTGATTCCATTATTCCCCTAGCCAAAGCCCTAGACCTCATTGAACTGCTACACACCGGGCAAAACATAGACTCTTTCTCGTCTCTTCCCCGCCTTTGTTTATCAGTCAAGCCCCAGTCCAAAACCAAATCATCAGTCAATATCTTTCTAAAAATAAACTTATTCTTATCTGACTTCTCACCACAAACAACACAAACCATATCCAAATTATATCACCCACCACGCTATAATCACCCCATGACCCCATCAATTTCCATTATCATCCCCACACTTAATTCCGCCACCACCCTAAGCAAATGTCTCTCTTCTATCACTTCCCAAAACTACCCCAAAAACAAACTAGAAATTCTGGTAATAGACGGCGGTTCAACCGATACCACCCTAAAAATAGCCAAAAAACACCACGCAAAAATTCTCAAAAACCCACTAAAAACAGGTGAGGCAGGCAAAGCAGTCGGCTTGAAAAAGGCCCGCCACCAACTTATTGCCTTTATAGACTCAGACAACATTTTACCCACCAAAAACTGGCTAAAAACCATGACTGTCCCTTTCAAAGATACCCAAATCATCGCCACCGAACCAAATAGCTTCACCTACCGCCCCCAAGACCCAGCCCTTACCCGCTACTTTGCCATGCTCGGCGCCAACGACCCTTTATGTATTTTTCTAGGCAACTACGACCGCCAAAGCCAGCTTACCAATCGCTGGACCAACCTAAAATTCCCCCAACAAAACTTCCCCACCTACCTAAAAATAAAATTCAATCACCTTCCTCTACCCACCATTGGTGCCAACGGCACCATCATCAGACACAACACTCTTAAAACCCTAAACATCAAAAACTATTATTTTGACAACGACATTTTTTCAAAACTATTAAATAAACAAAAACACTTTTACTTTGCCAAGGTAAAAACAGGCATAATTCATCTCTACGCCGGCAACTTCAAAAGCTTTTTAAATAAACAACTCCGCCGCATCAACGACTACTCCTTCCACCTCTCCCAAAACCAAAGATCCACCAATTTGAAGGAACAGTACCTTCCAAAAATCCTTTTGTTTCAACTCCAATGCTTACTCGTCTTTCCCATTCTCTACCAAACCATTGAGGGTTTTATAAAAAAACCCGACCCCGCTTGGCTCATCCACCCCCTAGCCGTCTACTCCACCTGGTTCATTTACCTTTACGGCTGGCTTTACGCTAAAATCAAACCCCATCAAACAAGTAGAAACAAATGGCAAAAATAAAAAAACTAAAAATCTCCATCCTCATCCCCACCTACAATGGCTCAAAAACCATCATAGATACTTTAAACAGCATCCTTTCTCAAAACTTTCAAAACTTTAACATCATCATTCAAGACGACACCTCAACCGACGATACTCTTCAAATAATTAAACAGCTAAAAAATAAAAAAATAAAAATATATCAAAATAAAAAAAATCTTGGCTACTCAAGAAATCTAGAAAGGGGCAGAAAAAACTGCCAAGGCGATATTTTATTTCTCATGGGTCAAGACGATATATTAGCCAAAAATGCCCTTAAAAACACCCACAACGCTTTTGCCAAATCAGAAAAAATAGGTGCCGTCACCCGCCCCTACTACTGGTTTTTCAATACCCAGATCAATCTGCCCATCAGAGCCAAAAAACAACTAAACTCAAAAAAAGACGAGATTTTAAACATAAACAGTGACCCAGAAAAAATTATTACCATGTTCCACACTTTAGACCAACTTTCCGGCCTAGCCTACCGCATAAAATACATAGATACCCCTTTTCACCCCAATATTTTTCCTTGCCACGTTTACCCATTTGCCTCAATCCTCAAAAAACACTCCGTAGTCTTCTTAAAAGATTACACCATAGCCGTTCGCACCACCTCCAGTCAATCACGATCCGTTTCCTGGATTTACCAAAAATCCCCCATCCAAAGCTGGGTAAACATGTTCAACACCCTCTTCACCGAGCCGAAGCTACAAAACCTAAAAATATATCTCATTAAAAACTTCGTCGCCACAAACTACATTGGTTTAATCCAAATCAAAAACTTTTCAACCTTCAATAACCTTTTGCGAGAAATTTATTATTTAATAAAATACCGCCCTCAAAATCTTTTAAACCTAAATTTCTGGTTTTTTAGCCTGGGCACCATCATTACTCCTCCTGTTATCTTACTACCCATGGTCGACTGGTACAAAAACAGCATTCTCACCCAAAAAATCCCCCCCATCAAGTTCAACTACTCACTCAAATGAAAATAAACCAGGTTCTTAAATTTCTCAAATGCCCCTATTGCCACCCAGGCAGATTAACTCTACAAGCCAACCCAAAAAAACTAATTTGCACAAAATGCAAAATTAAATTTGACGTCATTGATAGCGTGCCAATTTTATTAAAACAAAAACACCTAAACCAACAAGAAAAAAATCAACTTACTCAATTTAATAAGCACTACTCAAAATTCCCAAACCGGTACAAACTAGAAAACTGGCGTAAAAGTATGCTCAAAAGAATCTTCAATCACCACTTCACCAAAAACATAAAAACATACCTCGACATTGGTTGCGGAGCCACAGGTTACACAGTTATAGAAACAGCTAAAAAACTTAATTGTTTGTCCTTTGGGGTAGACATTTCCCTAGAAGCCATACTAAAAGCTCAAAATCTGGCCAAAAAACAAAGGGTAAGTCAAAAAACCGCTTTTGTGGTCTGCTCAGCAGAAAACCTCCCCTTCAAAAAAAATACATTTAACTACGTTTCGGCTATTTCTATATTAGAACACATAAAAAATGATAAAAAAGTAATAAATAATATGGCCAAGATAATTAATAAGAGTGGTTATTTATACATCTGCGTCCCCAACTCCTACAAAAAAATCTCACCCCTCTTGTGGCCAATTTTCTTATATATTGATAAAAAAATGGGTCACCAAAGACACTACTCCATTCAAGGTTTAAATAAAATATTACAAAAAAACGGTTTTTCTTGCCATAAATACTTTTACAACGGCCATCTAGTAAAATTTATCCAACTTGCTTTAGAAAAACTTAAAATAATCAACCGCCAAACCTGGTGGCAGATGGAGAATAAAGACATCAATAATAACCCAACTGGAGTCCAACTTAACGCAATTTATAAAAAGAAATGAATATAAAATTTAACTCCATGGTATATAACAAAAACACCATTCTGGGTGACATTGACGAAATTAGAATAAAAAAAATCCTTTCGTTAATTGGTCAAAACAAACACATATTAGACATCGGCTGCTACAACGGCGCCATCACCAAAAGAATAGAAGGTCAAAACAACCAAGTTTATGGTATAGATGCCTCTCTTCCGGCCATAAAATTAGCACAAAAAAAACATCTAAAAGTCAAGCATTTAATACTAGAAAACAACTGGTCAAAGAAAATAAATCAAAAATTTGACGTCGTTTTTGCTGGCGAAATTATTGAACATATTTTCGATACAGATAATTTCTTGCAAAACATTCGTCATTTACTAAAACCACAAGGTAGTCTAATAATTACCACTCCCAACATCGCCTCGTTAGGTCGACGAATTTATCTCCTATTAGGTATAAGTCCAATAATCGAAACCACCTCCAGAAACACCGATTCGGGCCATATCCGTTATTTCACCAAAAAAACTCTCTGCAAACTCTTATCTGAAAACGGTTTTCTCTTCCAAAAATTTACCTCCACCGCAGTAAATTTTGCAAATAAAAAAGGCTATCACTCCAAAATCCTAGCAGATCTATTTCCCCAAATTGGCAGCCATATAATCATCAAATTCGTCAAAAAATGAAGAGGAACATAATTTTAATCAATCCTCCACTGTACTTCTCAAAGGGCGTTCCACATTCTTTAGACAGCACCGTTCCTCCACTAGGCATTATGTACTTGGCTTCCTACATCAATCAAAACTCCACCAAATTCAAGGCCAGTATCATCGACATTACCCCAGAAAAACTATCCCTTCAACAGCTGATCTCCAAAATCAAAAAACTCAAACCCTTCGCCATTGGTATAAGCTCCATGACTCCCCAGCTTCAAGGCACCGTCGAACTCGCCAAGTCCCTCAAGTCCAATCTTGCAGTTCGGAAGTGCAAGGTATTTTTAGGTGGCCCCCACATTAGTGCCGACCCAGATTTTATTAACCGCTTCCCAGATTTATTCGATTACGCCATCACTGGCGAGGCGGAAATCGCCTTCTTAGACTCTCTTAACAAACTTAACCAAAAAAAGCCCATTCCCAAAATCCAAGCTGGCAAAACCCCCCTTAACCTAGACACCCTACCCATTAATCACAACCTAATAAAACGCCAACTATACAACCAGCGCCAATCAATCATGTTTTCCCGCGGTTGTCCTTTCAAATGTTATTACTGTAGCCGTCCGGCCATAAGTAAAATAACAAGGTATCGCTCGGCCCAAAACCTAATCAAAGAAATCAAGGCTACCTACCCCTATCATCAAGGTAAACTAGACTTTCAAGACGATACTTTAACTCTGAACCACCAAAAAGTGCTTGAATTTTGTAAATTGATAATAAAAGAAGACTTAAACCTCAACTGGCGCTGTAACACCCGTATAGATTTAGTCAACCAACCCCTCCTAAAAGCCATGAAACAAGCTGGCTGCGAATTAATTCACTTTGGTATAGAAGCCGGCAACGAAAAAATAAGACAGCGGGTAGTAAAAAAGGGCAGTTTTACCAATCAAGACATCAAAAAAGTCATTGCCCTCTGTAAAAAACTAAACATCAAGTTTGCTGGTTACTTTATCATTGGCCACCCAGGTGAAGGCAAAAAACAGTTAAACCAAACCAAAAACATGATCCTAAACTCTAAGATAGACCTAGTCGGCCTATCCATCCCCACTCCTTTTCCAGGCTCTGAGTTATTCGAAATTGCCCAAAAACAAGGCATAATCAGTAAAAAAATTATCGATCAATTTGCCAAAAAAGAACTCGGTCAAGGTTACGCAGGTGTTTACCCAGTCTTCACTAACAACAAGGTTTCAATCAAGTATATTTATAACCTAATGGCCCAAATCAACCGCTCTTTTTACCTCAAACCCCGCGTTCTACTCAACCGTCTAAAACAAGACATTTTAAGCATTTCCAAACTAAAACAAGACCTGCTTGATCTAACATCCTTAGTCTTCAAAGGTATGTCTTCCAGAAAACCATATATTAAACCAGGCCAAATAAAATGAAAATTGTCTTTATCGCCATGTCCACAGAAAACCTTGCCTTAAGCTTCTTAAGCAGTTTCCTAAAAAAACACGGCCATCAGGTAGACATGGTTTTCGACCCCACTCTTTTTCAAAGCGAAACCATCAACGCTCCCAAGCTAGCCAAGTTCTTCGACACCCAAGACCAAATTGCCCAGCAAGTGGTAAGCAAAAAACCAGACCTGGTGGGTTTCTCAGTCTTCACCCTAAACTACCAACGGACTCTTACCTTAGCCAAAAAAATAAAAAAACTAAACAAAAACCTTCCCATCATTT
>JAHITH010000037.1 GCA_018817845.1 Patescibacteria group bacterium | reverse complement strand
GTAGGTACAATGACAACGATTGTACTGAATACAATTTTCGGTTTTACATATGGGTGGTTGATCCAACCAACAGAGTTAGGTTTTGGTTCGCTTTAACGCAACTAAAAACGCTCTGGCAGAATTACTTCTCCGTTTCACTACGCCCCCGCTGCGCTTTTGCTCAACTCTCCTCAACTACCAATCCAGTGACGCGATCGCGTATCTGGTTTGGTAATTTATCCACACCCTGGGAGTGTGACCTCTCCCGTCATCCCCGTGCAGGCGGGGATCCTTCTTCCACTTGAGTCAAAATAATGATAAAATAACTTTAGTTCCTAGAGTAAACTGCTTTAAGTAAGGGGCAGTTTATTTTTTGCACCAAAACTATAAAAACATGGCTACCAAAAAAGACAATCAGAAAAATGAAATTCCCTTAGACAGGGTCAGAAATATTGGTATCATCGCCCATATCGACGCTGGCAAAACCACCACCACAGAAAGAATCCTTTTTTACACCGGAAAAACTTACAAAATTGGCAACATCGACGAAGGAGATACCCAAATGGACTGGATGGATCAAGAAAAAGAACGTGGCATAACCATTATGTCCGCCGCCACCACCACCTTTTGGACACCCGCTCTAAAAGGTGCCGTTTTAAAAGGTGAGCATCGTTTCAACATTATAGACACCCCTGGCCACGTTGACTTTACCGCAGAAGTAGAAAGATCTTTAAGAGTCTTAGACGGAGCCGTTTCGGTTCTAGACGCCAGTTCCGGAGTTCAATCTCAAACAGAAACCGTCTGGCGTCAGGCAAACAAATACAACGTTCCCAGAATTGCCTTTATAAACAAAATGGACGTTCTCGGTGCGGACTTCTTCGCCACCGTCAAAGACATGAACGAAAAACTTGGGGCAAAAACCGCCATTTTGGCCCTACCAATTGGGGTAGAAAACACCTTCAAGGGTATGTATCTGTTACTAGAGCGAAAGTCTATTATCTGGAAAGGTGACGAAACCGGAGCCGCCTACGAAGTCACCGATCACATCCCCGCGGATATAAAGGATAAAATTGAGTCTGAACGGAACAAGCTAATAGAAACCATTGCCGAAACAGACGACGCTTTACTAGAAAAATACTTAAACGCAGAAGACCCAGAAGTAGCAGAAATTAAAATGGCCTTAAGAAAGGCCACCATCAACAATATTCTGATTCCCGTCTTCCCAGGTTCGTCTCTAAGAAATAAGGGCGTTCAACCTTTGTTGGACGCAGTTGTTGACCTTCTTCCCAGCCCCACGGATGTTGGCGCTATAACCGGCACCAATCCAAATACCAAGGAAAAAGAAGAAAGAAAGCCCAGCATAGACGAGCCTACCGTCGCCCTTTCTTTCAAAATTCAAACCGATCCTCACGTTGGTCGACTTACCTACGTCCGCGTTTACTCCGGAGTTTTAAAATCAGGTTCATACATCAGTAACTTTACCAAGGGTGAAAAAGAGCGCCTAGGCAGACTACTTTTAATGCACGCCAACAGCCGTGAAGAAATTACAGAAGGTCGTGCCGGAGAAATCGTAGCCATTGTAGGCTTAAAAAACACCTCTACAGGTGACACCTTGGGTGACGCTGATCATCCTCTGATTTTAGAATCAATCTCCTTTCCAGAGCCTGTTATCTCATTAGCCATTGAACCTAAAACCAAGGCAGATCAAGAAAAATTAGGATTGGCCTTAAAAAAACTTTCAGAAGAAGACCCAACCTTTAAGATCAAATCTGATCATGAAACCGGCCAAACAATCATTTCCGGCATGGGAGAGCTTCACTTAGAGATATTAGTAGAGAGACTAAAACGAGAATTTAAGGTCTTTACCAACACTGGCCAACCTCAAGTTGCTTACAGAGAAACCATTACCAAAGAGGTAAACAAGGTAGAGGGTAAATACATCAAACAATCTGGCGGTCGTGGCCAATACGGACACTGCGTCATAAACAGAAGACCAAAAGAAAGAGGCACAGGATTAGTCTTCAACAACAAAATTGTTGGTGGCTCCATTCCCAAAGAGTGCATTCCCTCTGTAGGCAAGGGCGTCAAAGAGG
>JAHITH010000036.1 GCA_018817845.1 Patescibacteria group bacterium | reverse complement strand
TCAATAATTCACTTCTATTTATCCCGGGAAACTCTCCATCAAGCATATCTACTATTACAGAAGGCATTTTAAGCTGCACCCGCCTATCAGCACTGATTAAAGCTCTACCAACACCAGAGCTTATATCCAACAAATCCTGATATTCCTTATTATCAGTATGTGTACTTAAACCATTCATGTGTACAACTATACACACAACATCACTCCTTTGTCAACTGCTACTTAAAAATCTTGCCCAACTCCCCCATCATCCCCTGCATCTCACCCGCCGCCCATTTTTGAGCACGTTCAATCGCACTATTTACCACCTTCAATACTCTTTTTGCATCTTCACCGTCTATCTCCATTGCCTTTATCTTGCCAGCCCCAGTCACCACCACCTTAATTCCATCTTTCTCTACCTCCATTTTTTTCTTTGAAATACGTCTTTGCAACATAGCTAACTTAGCCGCCGCCGCCCCCTTTGATCCAAAGTTTCCTATACTCATATATTTAATATATCATAACTAACTTCCAAATACATCCTCTGCCGCCTTAACATAATCATCTACTTCTATAACTCTATCAACCGAAACCGAAGGTTTATGTTGTTTATCCCCCAAAACACACCTAAGCACCATTGGTCCCCAAAGCTCCTCCGCCGCTTGTTCTATCAACAATCTCTTGGAATCTTGCTCTAACTGACTTTTATGAAACTCATAAAACACCTCCACCGTTAAACTATTACCATCGGCCACCTTAGGTTTTGACGACCGCAATAACCCCGCCACCGATCTATTTTTCTCTGACAATCTATCTAACAACTTCCCCCACTCCTCCTCAATCTTACTCAAAGACAAAATATTATTACCCTTGCTAATTTTTTCGTCATTCTGAACCTGTTTCAACACTTCCTTCTTCATCTCCTTTATCACAACCTTAGATACAGGTTGCTTTCCCTCCCTTAATCCAATTTCCAAAAGCGCTAACTCAATCGGCAAAAATGGCAACGGAGAAACCTTAAGTTTCTCAGCAGACTCAATCAGCAAACCCGCCAATCTCACTTTGTCACCCTGCACCGTCTGGTGCGGGGCCCTAATCATCCCTTGTAAACCCCTTAACAAATCCCCCAACAAACTACCAGCACTTACTCCTTTTTTCTCTAGCTCACCCAGCCTTTTACCTATCTCCTTAGATCTCCCTTCCAAACTCATCTTCAAAAGTTCAACCACATCATCTCCACCCGCCAACCCCAACATCTTTTCCACTTCTTGTTTAGTAATCTTTTTGCCATCAACCGCCAACTGCTCTAACAATTTATGCCCTTCCCTAAAACTCCCATCCACCGACTCAGCCAAAAGCCCCACCGCTTCCTTATCAATCTTTAATTTTTCTCCTTTTATTACCTTTTGTAAAGCAGACTCCACCTCTTTTTTTATAGCTTTAGTAAAAGCAATCTTAGTACACCTGCTAATAATCGTTTCCGGCACCTTATGTTCTTCCGTGGTGCACAAAAAAAACATCACATGCTTTGGCGGCTCTTCCAAAACCTTCAACAACGCATTAAAGGCCTCCTTGGTCAACATGTGCACCTCGTCTATTATGTATACTTTTTTCTTTAAATTCACCGGCGCTAACCTTATTCTTTCCTTTAAATTTCTAATATCATCAATTCCCCTGTGCGACGCCGCATCCATTTCCAAAACATCCACTTGATTCCCAACCTTGATTCCTTTACAAACCTTACACTTTCCACACGGCTCTCCCAACTTCGTCATCCCGGACTTGATCCGGGACCCATCATTCTCCTCACAATTCACCGCCGCCGCCAATATTCTAGCCGCACTTGTCTTCCCCGACCCCCTAGGACCAACAAATAAATAAGCATGAGACAAATTGCCCCCCTTCAAAACACCAAGCAAATTATCCCGTACATCGGTTAAATCCAATTCATCAACTCTTTGTGGTCTGTACTTTAAATAATAGCTCACATTTAACCCTAACCCTCTAGCTCCTCCCCTGTCAAGGTGGAAAAATTGTGTTCAATCACCAATTTTGCCAAAAAAACACCCAGGTTTTACCATCCCCCACAACTAAACGATCGTCACGTTCACAGAGATGATCATTTACCACAATTTCAACCCAACCACTTTTTCAAAATGCTTTTTGTTCAAGGTGGCCAACCAAGCCCCTTCTTGTAAACAACTTGCTGCTATTACAGCATCAAAACCATCTATTTGATTCTCTCTTCTCAGTTTACCAGCCAATTTAGCCGTATCTTCGTCTAAATTCAATTTAGAAAAAATCGACAAAAACTTTACCGTTTCCATCTCTGTCTTATTTTTTTCCATCGACTTACCAGACCACAGCTCCAACATCACCACCGTAGGCAACAACAATCTAACATCACCATTCTTAGACATTTCCACTAAATCGTTCCACCTCCCCTCACCTAAACGTATGTATTCAATCAAGATGGAAGTATCCACCACTATTTTTTTCACCAGTCGTTCTTGTCTAATCTATCATTAATTTCTTTTCTTACTCTCTTCATCGTCTTAAAGTCCTCATTATTAAATAAACCAACCACACCCCTCATGTCTTTCTTATACTTCACCCAGTCAATTTTTTTCTCCTCTATGGGCATAATTTTAGCCGCCTTTCTTTTTCCTTTAGTAATCCAAGTTACCTGGCCACCATACATGGCCGCATTAACCAAATCAAAAAACTCTCTCCTTGCTTCGGTTGCCGTCCTAACTACTGCTCTCATATATGTACATTATACACATAACGTACGTTATGTCAAGTTTTCAGTCATGATGAACACCCAACAAATGCAGTACTCCGTGCAACACCAAAAACTCAATTTCCTCATCTAACAACTTGTTCATCTTCACCGCCTGCTTCTTGGCCACACTACAACAAACCACCACATCCCCCAACACCATTTCGTCATTCCCACTCTCCACCACGTCATTCCCGCTCTCCACCACGTCATTCCCGCGCAGGCGGGAATCCATATAATCCTTCCTCTCCATCTGACTAAAACTCAACACATCTGTCACCTCATCCTTACCCAAATATTTTTTGTTCAATTCCTTAATTTTTCGCTCTCCCACCAGCAAAATACTCAACACCACATCACCCCTAATTTCTCTTTCCAACAACAAATTCCTCACCGCTTCCCTAACCCTTTTTCTATCAAACCCATACCGCCCATCCGCTTTGATAAACACCTTCAAATTTAACTCATTTTTCATAACTCCCCAACAACCTTAGCCACCAATTTTCCATCCGCTCTTCCCCCCAACTTCTTCATCGCCATTCCTATCAACTGCCCACCACTCAAACCCGTTTCTTTTACCACTTCCTCCAC
>JAHITH010000035.1 GCA_018817845.1 Patescibacteria group bacterium | reverse complement strand
TTTTGAGGAAGAGAAAACTATCTTGATTACTTCGTCCATAGAAGAAACGTAGTGGAACTTGAGATCTTTTTTGACTTTGTCTGGAACGTCTATTAAACTCCTCTTGTTGAATTTTGGCAAGATAATTTCTTTTATGCCACTGCGATGGGCGGCGATGACTTTTTCCTTGACTCCACCTATTTCTAGGGCCCTACCCCTTAAGGTTACTTCACCCGTCATGGCCAGATTTTTCTTAACTGGTTTATTGCTAAAGACGGAGATAATAGCGGTGGTAATGGCCAAGCCAGCAGAAGGACCGTCTTTGGGTATGGCACCCTCTGGAACGTGAATGTGAATATCTGAAGTGGCGATTGTTTTTTGGGTTATCCCAAGTTGCTTTTGGTGAGACTTAACATAGGAATATGCGGCTTGAGCTGATTCTTTCATAACGTCACCCAACTGACCGGTTAACTTAATCTTGCCACTGCCTGGCATTATGGCCACCTCTATGAAAAGAATGTCTCCGCCCGTTTGAGTATAGGCTAAACCAGTGACTATACCTGGCTGAGGAATTTCTTCTTTTAAAGTGTGGTTATATTTTCTTGGCCCCAAAAAACGTGTTAGTTTTTGCTTGGTAAGCTTAAGAGTATCGTCCCGATTCGAGGTCGAGGATTTACTCACTTTGATTTTGGCTGTTTTTCTTAAAATGGCGGCTATCTCTCTTTCTAGACTTCTTACCCCCGCTTCTCTGGTGTAGTGGCTAATTATTGTTCTTAAAATGTCTGCTGGTATTTTTATATCTTTTTTTTCTAAGGCATGATTGTCTAGTTGCTTGGGAACAAGGTATTTCTTGGCGATGTTATACTTTTCGTCTTCTGTGTAACCAGTGAATTGAATGACTTCTAATCTGTCCATTAAGGCTGGAGGAATGGTATCTAGGATGTTGGCCGTGGTGACAAAAAGAACCTTAGAAAGATCAAAGGGAATATCTAGATAGTGATCTCTGAAAGCGTAATTTTGCTCTGGGTCCAGGGCTTCTAAAAGAGCGGAGGCTGGGTCTCCCCTAAAGTCATTACCTATTTTGTCTAATTCGTCCAACATGAAGACGGGGTTGCTACTTTCACACTCTTTAATTGATTGAATTATTCTGCCTGGAATGGCGCCAACGTAGGTGCGTCGGTGACCCCTAATTTCTGCCTCATCTCTGACTCCACCTAGAGACATTTTAACAAATTTCCTATTTAAAGCCTTGGCTATAGATTTGCCAACAGAAGTTTTGCCTACACCGGGTGGACCAACAAAACATAGAATGGTGGGTAAGGAGCTTGTGGGTTGGTTTGCTTTTTGCTTCTTGCTTCTTAATTTTAGAACAGCGATGTATTCTAATATTCTTTCTTTAACTTTTTCCAAACCGTAGTGATCTTGGTTTAGTATTTTTTCGGCTTTTTTAATTGAGTAAGTACCATTGTTGAAGCGATGCCAAGGTAGTTCTGTGACTATTTCGATCCAGGCGCGAATATAGCCAGATTCTGGACTGTGAATGGAGATTTTTGATAAACGCTTAAGTTCCTTGGTGGTTTTTTTTTCAATTTCTTTTGGAAGCTTGGCTTGCTTTATTTTTTTTCTTAATTCTTTAATATCGTCATCGTCATCCTTGCCTGTACCCAACTCTTTTTGAATAGTACGCATTCTTTCTCTTAAAACGTTGTCTCTCATGTTTTTGTCGAACTTTTTTTGGGTTTTACTGGCAATTTTTCTTTCTATTTGAAGAATTTTTATTTCTTCTCCTAAATGTTCACTTATTTGCATTAGACGTTTTTCGAGATTATTTTCTTCTAGAAGCGTTTGCTTTTGATTGTTTTTAATGACCAAGACCGAGGCAACTTGATAAGAGATGCTGACTGGATTTGAGGAGTTGATGATTCTTAAAAAAGAGGCTGGGTCTATGTTCCCCTTACCAAGGTTTAGGGCTTTTTTGATTTGATTAACAACATGGTTACTTAGAGCTGTAAGTTCTTTTCTTTCTACATATTGGTCTGGAATTTGAGTGACTGTGGCCACTAGAGCCCTGTTTTTGTTTTCAACGATGTGGATTTTGACTTTGTATAAGCCTTTGACTAAGACATGAAGTTCGTTGTTTACCGGCAGGGTTTTTATGATTTCGGCAACGGTACCAACTTGATAGAGGTCGTTTATTTGCGGATTTTCTATTGTAATGGATTTTTGAGAAACAAAGCAAACCAGGCTGTTGGTTTTTACCGCAATGTTGATGCCAGCAATAGAGGTGTCACGACCAAAAGCTAAAATAGCCTCGGTTTGAGGATAAATTACCCCTTCTTTTAGGGTAATTAAAGGGACTAGATTATTAGGACTTAACATGAGAGTATTTTAGCAGATAAGTGACTGGTTTGCTAATTTGATATGGCTCTGGCACCAAGCAGAATGGTGGCTAAAATAGTAAGAAATAAGATTAGAAGGAAAAAGAAAAGGGAGAACTTTTTTTTGGCCATGGTGTCAATTAACTGTTAATTTGATTTCTTCTGACCATAGATGTTGGTCGCCAACCTTGGCATAAGCTCGGTAAAAAATCGTACCTTTTAAAAAACTGGCTGTGGCGGAAAATGTATCTGGTAAGAAAAAATTACCGCTTAAATAATCGGTTAGCCAATTAGAGTAACCTACGGCTGAAGGTGAGTCCTTGATGGTTAGTGCACTAGGAGAACTAATTGGACTATAGTAAATGGTGGTAGTGGAAGTGGTGGCGGTGTCTGGAGCCGTTATGTTCCAGACAAACTCTACCGGTTCGTTGGTAAGAATATTAAGGGGTGGGTTGATTAAGTTAATTTTGTATATGGGTATTTGTGACAAAAGAATTTCCTTTTGTGCCTTTTTTTGATTAAAAAGAATTAGAAGAATAAAAATTAATAGTATACTTGAACCGAGAAATAATTTTTTCATAGTTTACTTAATAAAACGGAGGCAGTTTTACCTACTATATAGCCGATGAACGAGGCGGAGGCGGAGACCAAGACCATCTCTAAACCAGACTTTAAAGGGTTTATCTGAGCCAACTTACCTTTAATAAAACCCATGATAAAGAGGGTGGTGGAAGATAAAAGTATGGCGGCCAGGATG